>NZ_JAKPCB010000046.1:0-296 GCF_023347575.1 Brenneria tiliae
GGCGTATAGCGTGCCGGCGCAGGGCGACGATGTGTACGTCGATGCGGGCAGCGTTACCGTGGGCCTCGACAAGGCGGAAGTGGCTGACAAGACGTTTGAAGATCTGCAACTGGGCGGTGAGGCCACGGTAAACATTACCGATACGGTGGATACCGTCAACGTCACCATTGAGTCCAACGGCGACGTCACCGAAGCACAGGACGCGGTCTTTACCATCAAGGTAGACCGGGTACTGGCCGACGATCTGGTGGTCACCCTAAGTAATGGCGACAGGGTTACCATCCAGGCCGGCGAGC
>NZ_JAKPCB010000047.1:0-296 GCF_023347575.1 Brenneria tiliae
GCTCGCCGGCCTGGATGGTAACCCTGTCGCCATTACTTAGGGTGACCACCAGATCGTCGGCCAGTACCCGGTCTACCTTGATGGTAAAGACCGCGTCCTGTGCTTCGGTGACGTCGCCGTTGGACTCGATGGTGACGTTGACGGTATCCACTGTATCGGTAATGCTTAGCGTGGCCTCACCGCCCAGTTGCAGATCTTCAAACGTCTTGTCAGCCACTTCCGCCTTGTCGAGGCCCACGGTAACGCTGCCCGCATCGACGTACACATCGTCGCCCTGCGCCGGCACGCTATACGCC
>NZ_JAKPCB010000045.1:0-294 GCF_023347575.1 Brenneria tiliae
ATTAACTCTCTCACGAGTGGTATCTCAAGGTATCTGTAAGTCATGGGGCTATAGCTCAGCTGGGAGAGCGCCTGCTTTGCACGCAGGAGGTCTGCGGTTCGATCCCGCATAGCTCCACCATTAAAAAAGACTTCAGAGCGTATTGGCGACAGTATGCTGCGAAGTATTTGCTCTTTAACAATCTGGAACAAGCTGAAATTTGAAACGACGCAGCTGAACATTATCCGCGAGGGTAGTGATTTTGTTGTGTCAGAGTCTCTCAAAAATCGCAGCCACGAAATGTTCTCTGTAAGA
>NZ_JAKPCB010000044.1:0-291 GCF_023347575.1 Brenneria tiliae
TTACCAGGATGGTGAAAGTTACACCCTAAGCGTAACCGATGCGGGCGAGCATAACTTTGAGCAACTGGATACCAGCGATACCGCGACAGTGACGGTGACCGACACGGTAGATACCACCACGCTAACGGTGGGTGATATCACGGTGGCGGAAGGCAGCGATAGCTCTACAGTTAGTGCCACACTGAGTAATCCCACCGATCGCGACTTTACGGTGACGTTAAGCAATGGCGCCACCATTACCTTTGCAGCCGGGTCAACAACCGGTACCTCAAGCGCTTTTGCAGTACAGGG
>NZ_JAKPCB010000043.1:0-287 GCF_023347575.1 Brenneria tiliae
GCCTGGGGAGTACGGCCGCAAGGTTAAAACTCAAATGAATTGACGGGGGCCCGCACAAGCGGTGGAGCATGTGGTTTAATTCGATGCAACGCGAAGAACCTTACCTACTCTTGACATCCAGAGAAGAGCCCAGAGATGGGTTTGTGCCTTCGGGAGCTCTGAGACAGGTGCTGCATGGCTGTCGTCAGCTCGTGTTGTGAAATGTTGGGTTAAGTCCCGCAACGAGCGCAACCCTTATCCTTTGTTGCCAGCGATTCGGTCGGGAACTCAAAGGAGACTGCCGGTGA
>NZ_JAKPCB010000041.1:0-277 GCF_023347575.1 Brenneria tiliae
CAATCGTACCCCAAACCGACACAGGTGGTCAGGTAGAGAATACTCAGGCGCTTGAGAGAACTCGGGTGAAGGAACTAGGCAAAATGGTGCCGTAACTTCGGGAGAAGGCACGCTGGATTTGGTGAAGTCCCTTGCGGATGGAGCTGAGACCAGTCGCAGATACCAGCTGGCTGCAACTGTTTAATAAAAACACAGCACTGTGCAAACACGAAAGTGGACGTATACGGTGTGACGCCTGCCCGGTGCCGGAAGGTTAATTGATGGGGTCAGCCTTTGG
>NZ_JAKPCB010000042.1:0-277 GCF_023347575.1 Brenneria tiliae
CCAAAGGCTGACCCCATCAATTAACCTTCCGGCACCGGGCAGGCGTCACACCGTATACGTCCACTTTCGTGTTTGCACAGTGCTGTGTTTTTATTAAACAGTTGCAGCCAGCTGGTATCTGCGACTGCGCACAGCTCCAAGAGCAAGTCTCTTCACCGCGCACAGCGTGCCTTCTCCCGAAGTTACGGCACCATTTTGCCTAGTTCCTTCACCCGAGTTCTCTCAAGCGCCTGAGTATTCTCTACCTGACCACCTGTGTCGGTTTGGGGTACGATTG
>NZ_JAKPCB010000040.1:0-276 GCF_023347575.1 Brenneria tiliae
GTTGGGTAGGGGAGCGTTCTGTAAGCCGTTGAAGGTGGCCTGTGAGGGCTGCTGGAGGTATCAGAAGTGCGAATGCTGACATAAGTAACGATAATGCGGGTGAAAAACCCGCACGCCGGAAGACCAAGGGTTCCTGTCCAACGTTAATCGGGGCAGGGTGAGTCGACCCCTAAGGCGAGGCCGAAAGGCGTAGTCGATGGGAAACGGGTTAATATTCCCGTACTGGTTGTTACTGCGAAGGGGGGACGGAGAAAGCTAGGTTGGCCGGGCGACGGT
>NZ_JAKPCB010000039.1:0-271 GCF_023347575.1 Brenneria tiliae
CTCTACCTGACCACCTGTGTCGGTTTGGGGTACGATTGACTGTTACCTGGTGCTTAGAGGCTTTTCCTGGAAGCGTAGCATCGGTTACTTCATCACCGTAGTGACTCGTCATCACGCCTCAGTGTTAACGGTGTTCCGGATTTTCCAAAAACACCCACCTTCACGCTTAAACCGGGACTACCGTCGCCCGGCCAACCTAGCTTTCTCCGTCCCCCCTTCGCAGTAACAACCAGTACGGGAATATTAACCCGTTTCCCATCGACTACGCCTT
>NZ_JAKPCB010000038.1:0-267 GCF_023347575.1 Brenneria tiliae
CCACACTACCATCGGCGCTACGGCGTTTCACTGCTGAGTTCGGCATGGGGTCAGGTGGGACCACCGCGCTATCGCCGCCAGGCAAATTCGTTTTATCCCAACCGTTACAGTTTTCTCTGCAACCATCAGAACCAATCCACGAACAAGCTGAAATATCTGAGTCGCTCTCAAAACACCTTCGGTGTTGTAAGGTTAAGCCTCTCGGGTCATTAGTACCGGTTAGCTCAACGCATCGCTGCGCTTACACACCCGGCCTATCTACGTCGT
>NZ_JAKPCB010000098.1:0-278764 GCF_023347575.1 Brenneria tiliae
TGGTCAACCTCATGCCGTCAATGGCAGCGGGTCGAGGTGGTGATGTTGAATCCAGATAAGCCAGAAACTGGGCTGAAAACGGCAGCATAAAAACGAATAAGGGTGTCAACTTCGTTGACAGCTACCGGCATCTGAAAGCAAAACATATCGAATGCTATATCGCCGGGCGGTTAGAGCAGGGAATTACTCTGCGCACGCTGCATAACGAAATGGCGGCGGTGCGGGTGATGCTGCGCACCGCCGGGCGGGACAAGCTGGCGGATGCGGACCGATTGAGCAACAGGGCGTTAGGCCTGAGTGGGGCCAGCCGGGACGGTACACGGAAAGCGATTACGCCGGAACGCTATCAGACTGGGCTGGCAATCCTGCAACAGAAAGACGCCGGACTCGCGTTGACGCTGCAACTGGCACGAATGATAGGTCTGCGATCGCAGGAAGCGGTACAGTGTTCGCAGTCGCTCAAGACATGGGCCACCGCGCTCGAGCGAGGCGACGAACAACTGACGGTGGTATTCGGCACCAAAGGCGGACGGCCCCGACAAACGCGGATTCTGGATCGGGAAGCATTAACGCAGGCAGTGCATCAGGCGATTGCGATTACCGCTGCTCGCAACGGTCGGCTGATTGATAAACCGGATCTGAAAAGCGCCATTAACCGCTGGCGTTCACAAACTGCTCTGGCAGGACTAAAGGGGCAATACTCCCCGCACAGCCTGCGTTACGCATGGGCGCAGGATGCGATGCGTTATTACCGGCAGCAGGGTTTCAGTAACCGGGAAGCAAGTGCGCTGGTGTCGATGGATTTAGGGCATGGCGATGGGCGTGGGCGGTATGTGGAGCGGGTTTATGGATGATTGGACTAGCTCAGGATTGGTACTGATGTCTCGGTAGGAAAAATATCTAAAAGTGAATGGCCTGTTTGTTGGGATGCGGACATTAGCACTGTTTAATTGATTCAAACCTAGCATCTAGAATCGGTATGACTTTTGAAAAGCCCTAGCCGACGCTGCGACTAAAAGAATTACCAAAGCAAATGCGATAGCTGGTAATGTCTAACCTGTCCGTTGCGACTAGCTGCCTATTGGAATTGCAGCTACTAAAACAGATTCGCCCGGCGAAAGCCTCCGCCACGGCATGGGCAGAGATCGATATTGAGAAAAAAATGTGAAGCATTCCGGCTGAACGATCGCTAAATTGCTCTGCAAGAAATCACGGGAGTACCACTTACACTCACACCACTGAATATATTTAAAGGTGTAGTTTTATAGTGTTATGGTGGGTGAACAATCTTGATGTGAGCCGAGAGCGATATGTTAAATCTTATTCGGTTGCTAAGAACGGAGACTAATTTCACATATTATTATATATCTGGCCGTAGACGAGTAGTATATTATTGGTGATTAACGATGTTGAAAAAGGGGGGAGGATTCCCCCTTTACTACATCTAACTGACTCTTGATTTTTTATAGGGACCACAACTCCAACTGAAGAAATCCCGCCCTAATTTATACCATTTTTCATGAAGTTCGGGCGGTAAGCTAGGGTTATACTGTCTCAAGTTACCTTTATTGATGTATTCTAGAGTATTATTTAGTAAGTTATCACCAAATCCATCATAAGTCAGGCAAGATGGTTCACATTCGCACTTTTTCAATTCAATGCATTTGCAATTATATTTATTGTTAATTTTTTTTAAAATTGAGCACCAAAAATCTCCATGAGTATTATCAAGTTTCAATGCCGTTTTAAGATCGAATCCTTTTTTATGATCAAAGTAAAACTTAACCGATTCATCTATAGAACAAATTTCTTTTAAAAAGGAGAGGGATATTTCCTTTCTTACCATTAGATTTAAGCTTTTAAGTACCGCTTCAATCGTCTCTAATGGTAATAATGATTCAATTTCATGAACATCTAAAATCTCTACAAACCCTGATCGATTAGTTTTTGGACCAAGGAAGTGTGTGCTTGTTCCACCATAAGGAGCTCTAGGATGTTTTTTATCATTATCTACAATGCAAAAAGCAATTTCATTATTTTTAATGGTGCGTTCGAAAATATATTTAGTGCTACCTCCACCACCGTTAATGGCATTAAAACCAATTGAGCAACGTGATAATTTTTCATTACGGGCATAAAACTCAGCGATAATTTTGAAAAAATCAGAGTCTAATGGATTTTCACAAACTATTTTTGTTTTTTGTAATTGTGACGAATCATTGAAGTATAAAGGGCCACATAAAAATTTATATTTTTCGCCATGATTGACCCATTTAAAAGATGTATCAGTGATTTCAAAATCGATGGAAATATAAAATGAAACTTGGTTTAGTATTGCATGATATTCTCTTAGACCTGATAATGCTTCAGATGCAAAATTTTTTGACGATATACTGTAAACACCGTTATGCTCTCCGATTATAGTGTTAAAAAAAACCTTAGATGCAATTACCAAGTGTTTTTTTTCTGCAAATGAACGAAGAATATTCTCGATAGCCATTGAGAACTTACTATTTAACACATCTTTTTGTGTGACATTTTCAATATTTATAATCATGCTCATCTACCTGAAAAAAAACCGACAGGCCAGTTTTGGAGAAAACCTTCTTCATTAAAGTACGATTTTGTAACTACCGTTTGCTGTTTTTCATTCTTTTCAAAAACTAATATTGAAACATCATTTTCTAAAAGCCCTTCATTATCTTCAATACATTCACCAAGAGCTTCTATCATTGTTTGACTATGTGTTTCAAAAATAATTTTCAAGTCTATTTTATTATTTTTTGCTTTAGTTACTACCTTTGCAAAAATCCTTGCTAAATTGTGTTGATACGATGAGTGAAGATGTAATTCAGGTTGTTCAATGATAAATGTAATCGGTTTCCTAGAAGTAGTTGCTCTGCGTTCCGTTTCGAGCCAAATAGCTGTAACTATAGGTAATACCTGTGAGTAACCGAACCCCATGTCACTTATATTATAGTTTTCGTTATTTTCGCCCGTATTTATCAAAATCGCGAAGTGAGATCCAGTTTGCTCAACTTTTATAATAAAATCAAAATTAGATTTAGTCCACTCTTCAAATCTTGTTTTTTCATTTGGCCTTAATGAATTTAACAGCATTGCCAAATTAGAGCCAGTATGGTCTATTTCATTTACTTGTAAATCTTGAAATCGGTAGAATCGCTCTGATGTAGCCCGAAGTGGTGCTATATATTTTACATTTCCAAACGAGTCAGATAAAGAAGTATTTATTATATCTATGAGATTATTAATGTTCCATCCAATTATAAATGGATATAATTCTTTCATGATATCATTTTGATGATGTTCGAAATTTTTACTGAATGTTTTTTGTTCTTTAAAGAGAAAAACAACTAATTTTCTTGCATATTTTTCAGGGAAAAAACTTATTTTTTTAAAGGCATCGATAACTTGATTTATATCCGATTTTACATGAAAGTATGGTTTAATAAACTTAGATGCTGAATCAATGAAGGATATTTCTAAAGCCCGATCATTTCTAGAGTTTCGTAAATAAAAAGGATTGGATGTAGTAGGTGTTTCTTCTTTTCCTTTTAAATAAATATTTGGTATAAATTGACCAAGGTTTTTAGCAATTATTCCCTCTCTCTCTAATACTCTATCCTCAGATTCTATCTGTAGCTTAACGTTATTATTCTCATCAAGAGAAAGTGTGATCGTTGCATCATTAAGAATGACTCTTATTTTTTTGTTTTTGTCTTTTTGTCTTTGGAATAAACAGTTAATTCGGTGTCAACATTGGTATTTTGCTTGGCCAAAACATTAAATCGATAGTAAGAATGCTTTTGAGTTACTTCGGGTGGTACTGAAAGTGAAAAACTAAAAGTGATCTCTTTACTTTCTGAGTTTTTAGAAAGAACATCAGTAAAGTCCCCATAATCTACATATCGACCATACCATAATATAGGGCCAGTAGTATTTTCTTCCACGGATTGACGAAACAATGGAAATGTACGAAGTAATGAGCTCTTCCCACTACTATTTTTACCAACAAAAACTGTTATTGGTTTTAAATCAATAAAAGTCTTACTGACAAAACTTCTGAAATTCTCAAGACCGATACCTCTAATCATTCTCAATTCACCTAAGCTAAACTATAACACCAATAGGAAGTAAATATTATTACCTTTGCCATTCGCGCGCAATGCTATCCCGGTAATCCCCCCGAAAAAGCAGAGTGTTC
Organism: Brenneria tiliae; assembly: GCF_023347575.1. Classification (NCBI taxonomy): domain Bacteria; kingdom Pseudomonadati; phylum Pseudomonadota; class Gammaproteobacteria; order Enterobacterales; family Pectobacteriaceae; genus Brenneria; species Brenneria tiliae. The sequence goes on from NZ_JAKPCB010000098.1 coordinate 4,226, forward strand.
ATAAGTAGAATTTTCTCGTAATCTAAACGCAGGAGATTCTTATGAAAAAATCACGTTTTACCGACAGCCAGATCATCGCCATCCTCAAGCAGGCCGAAGCAGGAACACCGGTGCCTGAACTGTGCCGGGAGCATGGCATCAGCAGCGCCAGTTTTTACAAGTGGCGGACTAAATTCGGCGGGATGGATGCGTCCCTCATGACCCGGCTGAAAGAGCTGGAAGACGAAAACCGTCGCCTCAAAAAGATGTATGCGGAAGAACGCCTTAAGGCTGAAGTCATTCAGGAAGCGATGCAAAAAAAGTGGTAAAGCCATCTCAGCGTCGGCAGATGGCAAAAGCAGCCGTGGAAAACAGGTATATCAGTATTCGTTTTGCCTGTCAGATATTTTCAGTCAGTGAAAGTTGTTACCGCTATACACCGAAACTTGATGAGGAAAATCAGCAGATTGCAGAGTGGTTGTTGCGTATTACCGACAGCCAGAGAAACTGGGGTTTTGGTCTGTGCTATCTGTACCTTCGCAATGTGAAGGGTTTCGGCTGGAACCACAAAAGAGTTTACCGGATTTACTGTGAGCTTTCGCTGAACATGCGCATTAAGCCGAAGAAAAGGCTGAAACGGGAAGAGCCTGAACCGTTAAGGGTACCGGAGCAAAATAATGAAAGCTGGTCGATGGATTTTATGCATGATCAGTTATCAGATGGCCGCTCAATCCGATTATTGAACATCATTGACGATTTTAACCGGGAGGCGCTGGCAATAGAAGTGGACTTCTCGTTACCGGCGGCCCGGGTAAAGCAAACACTGGAGCGCCTGATTGAATGGCGTGGAAAGCCGGCTTCGCTCCGCTGTGACAACGGTCCGGAATATACGAGTGGCGAGTTGGTTAAATGGGCTAAAAATAATGACATTGAACTGAATTTTATTCAGCCGGGGAAACCGCAGCAGAATGCCTATATTGAGCGTTATAACCGGACAGTACGCTATGACTGGCTGGGACAATATCTATTTTCATCACTGGATGAATTACAGCAGTATGCAACGGAATGGCAGTGGTTTTATAATCACGAAAGGCCCAATATGGCACTGGGTGGATATACACCAAAGCAGCATGTGTTACGTGCTGCATAACTCTACTTATGACCTCCGTTAAAAATGGGGGGATTACCAAGACTTGGAAAAATTTGCCAAAGATAAACTAGCTCATAGCACGTTACAGTATTGGTACCCAAACCAACACAGTGAACAGAGTATGTACTCGAACTCAGATATGCATGGCTCTGCGACAACTAACTTTCCGATAAATGGAAGCTTGGCCCTGGAGCTCGTAGCACAAGAGTGTGAAGGCGCTGATTCGTTTAAGAAAATGTCAGCTGTTACTGAAGGGAAGGCTCCATTGATACTGACAGCTTGTCGTTGTTACCGATATCCAGTTCCTTTCCATTTTATTGAAGATTGGTTAGTGGATTCCCTTCCGAAAAAAACTTCCGCCTCTCAATCTCAGCTAACCTAACGATTATTCAATCTGTCCGTTTCGCGCAAGAAACGGACACTTTACAAATGTACTGTTATTTCATCGGAAGTTGTTAAATAATCCATTGAAATAAAGAGCATTTTATTATACTTTATTTCCATATGTGTTTTCTCTGTTGAATAATATTTTTACTTCATAAGTTTATGAGAAAAAATAACAAGACTTGTAGGATTAAATTATGAAATGGAAAGAATTTAAACTTTCTTTATCGAAAAAAGATTTAATTGGTATAGATTCTGAATTCACCGCTTCAACAAGGCGTTTAATTTCTTTTTTTAAAGCAGATGGAGCCCATCTTAATAAATGGTGGGTTATGACATCGGTTGACTGGGTGTGCCCGTGCTGCAAAAGAAAAAAATCAGAAATTGTTAGGCTAAACAAAAATAATTTTCTAACCTGCCAACTACACGAACATCATGATCATATGAAGGAAGTCGTAAAATCCCTTTTCGAAGAGTTTTCAAAGAGAAAGAAGCGTATTGTTGCAGATGAACTATCTGAAAAATTTTCCATTAAGGCGGCCTTTTCATTATCAGCTTATGACAATACAGTTATATGTTTTGATTGTAATAAAGCAGATGCAGACGCAAAACGTTTAGTTAAGTGCCATAAATTCTTTTCATTCTCTCCGAGGGAAATCTCAGAGTTTATTTGTGTAATTCCCAATCATGAGCACCAGATTGATGTAAAAGCTGCGAATGAAGTTTGGGCACGAATAGAACCCATATTTAAAATGCGTTTAAATCTCGCCAGGCAATTCGCTGAAATAGCTGCAGAGAAGCAAGACTGGTATCAACCATCTGAGAGAACGGCAAAACAGACTGAGCGAATTGCAAAACGATTATTTAAGTTGAATGGATTACATGATTTTGATGAAATAGAGCCTGAAAGGCTACTATATAACACTGAACCATTTAAAGGTTCGAAAAATTCTTGGAGGATAAAAAATAATCCCACAGCAAAAAAAATCCCTTTAGCTAACGATATAGCACATTTAGCTGCTGTTAGAGGTAAATATTGGAACAGATATAATGAAGAATGGGTATGTCCATGTTGTCAGCGAAAGAAATATAGTTGCGTTAGACCATCTAAAAAGAATCAATGGGTTCTTGAAATAAAAAAAGCCCCATTGTTTGATGAGAGTAAATCTAAGACCAAACATCATGAAATTGCAATGTGCATGGATTGTGTTGATTCAGCGATAAATTTAGGGCGCGAGGTCTCACACTTTATATCAAAAGGGATCGAGTTTCCTAGTTCGGTTATCACACTTGAAGAACTTTCCAAAGTTATAATTCCTCGCCCCCACTCAATGCATGCATTTCATAATGATTTAATAGAAACGTTATTGCCTTCGATTATTAAAAGATACCTTAATTTTATTGATGATTAACTTAGTTTACTTCAAAAAAGCGCATTCAGAGACTCAAAAACCCTAAGTGTTTAACATCCGCTCATTGCTGCCTGTCAGATTTGCTGTGTTCTGCTTTTAAAATGCTGTCAGGTTAAGTGGTGGCTAATCCTGTTCATTACATCGCCCAAAAGCCTTTATCAAAAAACATTAACCAGAGGACTTTCTTTATAACAATTCATTTCCAATTAAAATAGATGGTATTTACATTAATATCAAGCCATTGATTAAAAGTTAAGCATATATATTCCATAAATACTTAGTGATAATATTTTCCATTTAGCCCCCTCTCATTCCTCTGATAAATATAACCCCATACTCACACCCCTTTTATCTTAAATATTTATTATTTATAGCTCAGAATTTCCACTAAGACCAATATTATAATTGATCTATGCTTAGCTAATTTTCTTTATAAACATCGTTACGCACAGTTCTGCGACATGCATAAATTGGGTTCTACGCAGGTATATATTTTTCTGACTATTCACAGTCGGAGCTGTATCGAACATGAATTATATGACTATAAAACATACAATTCGATTCCTCGGCTAAAAATATTTTTGCTACTCATGTCACAAATAAGTCCCACAGCCTCCATTTTAACCAAGCAAACAAAAATTTTAGGCCCACAGTTGGGCCCATAGAAAAAAAATTGAATCAGGAATAAGCCATCTAATCAAAATAATAGGCAACCTATTCAACTCCCCCCAGCGCTGAACGCCGCCTGGCTTCCCAAGTGTGATATGCCTTGATTACTATGCCCTATCAGGCCACTTAGTCTGTTTGACATGGCTAATAAATAGCCCATAATGTAACTACAAAAAGCAACTACACGGGGTGATTTTGGACATTCACCACATCCTTAATGGAATAGGGTTTGAGTGGGATGAAGGTAAAGCTCACACAAATTTGCATAAGCACAACGTCGCTTTTGAATTCGCTTGTGAAATCTTTTTTGATCCTAACGCGCTGAGCGTGCTTGATAACAGATTTGACTACGAAGAAAAACGATACCAGACAATAGGCAAAGCAGGCGATCAAATATTACTTCTGGTGGTACATACGGACAGATTCGGTTCAATAAGGCTTATTTCTGCCCGTAAAGCAAACGCCAAAGAGAGAGCGAGGTATGAGGATGATAAATCGTAAACAACAAATCGATCGCCTTAACAACATGGCGGATAAAGATATCGATTACAGCGATGCGCCGGAACTGCCTGATGCGGTGTGGAACAATGCGGTGCGTGGTAAATTCTATAAACCGGTAAAAGTGCAGAAAACGGTACGTATTGATGCCGATGTGTTGAACTGGCTTGAAAGTGAAGGACCGGGCTATCAGACACGGTTGAATAATATTCTGCGCCGGGAAATGGAAAAAGCATTGCGTTCCTGAGTACGCACCCTCCCTTTTTGCATAATCTTAAAAAACGGTGGCAGCCGTATATAAAGAGATTGTCCAGTCTGCCGGCAGGGACAGAGGCGCGGCCACAAGCCTCGCTAAAGGTTTGGGTGTGGCTGGAAAACGTATTCCTTTTGTTTCATTTGCTGTCGCCGCTTATGAAATTTTCCAGGCTGAGGATAAAGCAACGGAAACACTTCATCAGGGAGTCGTTGCCACGGCAGGGATTGCTGGGGGATGGGCTGCAGGAGCCGGTGTTGTGGCTGTTGGCGTTTGCGCCGCCACCGCTCCGGTATGCGTCGGCGTCGCAGCGTTGATAGGTGGAGAACGGGCTACAGCAGGCACAGAAATGTTATATGGAACAATTTATACGGTGCCTTAAAGGGAAAATCTGTGCATGAAACTAAGCGATCACGAACTGTCAAAACGAGTTCTAGTATGGCATGCCTTGTCCGATCTTTTTACAGCGCGTGAGTTACAGGACTACGACTATCAATGGATGGTCAAGGTGCTGAAAGAATCTGGCTTATCCAAGGAAACCATTTTTCAGATAATTGATGACGAAGTGGCGCCCGCCTTACTGGGAAATCTGCTATTCAACCCTACTCCGGTTATGGATGGCTGGGAACCCGAAGAAATAAAAGAATTGGTGCTCCGCTATTTGCATAAAAAATCAACAGTTATAGAGAAAATACTCCCGCGGAAGTCCCTAATTAAAAAAAGGCGTAAAACCATTCAAAACGAATTATCCCGACTATCGATCGAGCTGGATAAAAAACTAACCTGACACATCATCATTAACGCTATCAACTCAATGCCTACTGGCTGCCAGAATACGATATGCCTGATAGACACCAACAATGATAAAACCGTCTGGTGAAGAGGGTGTTGCATTCACGTTTGGCAACACCCACATTGAGGCAATCACAGCGGCTAAACCGAATCGGTATGCTGTGGTGATATTAATTAAACCTCCTGGATAAGAATCGATGGGTCGACCTTATTCACATCGGCGGTGCCGGTCAGCACCATGCTTGACTCAAGCTCACCCTGGAAGCGTTTGAACAGCATCTCAACCCCTTTAACACCACCGCCGAGGCTGGCACGTAGCATCGGACGGCCGACTAATACGGCTTGAGCACCACTAGCCAGTGCCTTGAGCACATCGCCACCATCGCGCACACCACCGTCCACCAGAATTGGCATCTTGTAACCGCGATCACGTACGGCTTTTACAATCGCGGGTAACACATGCATAGAGGCTGGGGTCGAGCTCAGTACGCGGCCACCATGGTTAGACACCACAATCGCACCGCAACCGGCTTCGGCGCACATCAAGGCTTCTTCAACCGTCATCACCCCCTTCGCCATAAAGGGGATCTTGGCGTATTTAACGATTTCTTTAAGCTTTTTCAGATCCTTAGGCTCAACCGTGTTGCCGGGTAGCGCACGGGCGGCGCGACCAGCCGAATCGATGTCAATCGCAAAGAAAGGCGCGCCGGCATTCTGTACGAGATCGATACGTTCAAAGATTTCCTGTTGAGTACGAGGCTTGATTTGCGCAATCGCGCGGCCTTTAAATTCTTTGACGACGTCTAAACGACGTTTGTAGGTATCGAGTGGATCGCCAATACCATCCGCCGCCCAACCTAAACAGCCTACGTTTGCCGCCCCTTCGATAATGCCGCGGGCGTATTTATCTTCGGTCATCACTTCGCCATCGAACGCTAATTTGTTAGCCGCGCCCATGTTGTAGGTTAGACCGCCGGTGACACCGGTTAGGATGGGCATAGCTAATTTAACGCCGAGTAACTCAGTTTCCATTTTCGGCTTGGTCACATTGTGCAGGCTGCGCATATTGAGGCTCATGCCTTCAAAGGCTTCAATGTTGCGCACAAAGCTTTGACGCATACCGCCCATACCAGGAACCCCCTCTCCACAGGGGCCTTTACCGTTACAACGGCCTGCGCCGGCTACATCACAAGCAGCGCAAGTACTCATAATTTTACGGGAATTGCTGAGTACATCTTTTAAGTTTTTAGACTCTTTAATGTAACCCTTGATGGCTTGCGGCGCCTCCGCAGCTTCAGTGGTTGCCGCTGCTGCGACAGCCGATGCGCCTGCGGCATTGACCGCAGATGAGGCCGACATGGCAAGCGTTCCTGCCGCAGCGGCGAGCACGGCTCCCTTGGTTAAAAATTCACGGCGATTTTGGTCTAATCTATTATCCATATTAGTGTCCCCTATGTTATTCAATTTTTTTTTCAGGAGTTATTGACGCATTTTTCTCACGATCGCAATTTACGTCGCGCGACTTCTTAGGGGGTAACACTCGAAGATAAAATTTGGCGATAGATCGCTTAACTCAAAAAACTTTGACCCTTGCATACCCAATTATGCATTTTTGCATAACAGCGAAAACTCAGCCGTTCAAAATCAATTAATTATCTTTATTTTCAATCAAATATAACCTGACCGTAGAATTGGCCACGCAAATTAAATGTGAAATCACTAGCAGAAAAGAGGCAACGGGCTGCCATTGTGGACTGACTGCGCTTATGGTTAAGCCCAATCCCAAAAGGCCCGGATCTCTGATTTAGCCTGGCACCGATTTTGGGAAGATATCAAGAAGGTGTGTATTCAGTGAACTATTGGCAGTATTTACGGGGAATGATATTGGCGCTGAGTCTGATCTCGACTCAAGGATGGGCGCAGCAGGATCTGATGTTCAATGTCCATAGCAATACCCCGCCCTTTGAGTGGCAAAATGAGGCCGGTGAAGAAACAGGCTTTAACATTGAATTAGCCCGTCAAATTGCCCAAAAATTGCAATACGATTTAGTCATCAACCGCCAAACCCTAGAGCAAACCCTGTATTCCGTGACCCATAAGACACGCCAATTAGCCGTGATTGACTTGCCCGCGGGAGAGACGTTCGCTCTCAATACCGCGCTGCCGCTGCTGCCCACCTATATCAGCGCCTATAATCGCCGCACCGAAGGCCATGCGAACTCCTGGGCGGCGCTGCGTAAAAAGCGCGTGGCCATCAAACAAGCCTCCTCGGTGGATATGTATCTTAAGGCCAATCCGCAGGATTTTATCCTCGTGCCCGTAGTCACCAATGAGCAGGGATTTGAGCTATTATCGGCCGGTAAAGTGGACTTTGTGCTGGCCGAATTCTACTGTGCCCGCCGCCTGTTGCAACTGTTCCCGATGACCAAAACGGCGAGTAATCCATTATTTTTCAGTCAGTTTTATTTAGTTATGTCCGATAAGGACCCTTTGTTTTCCAAGGCCGTAAGCGACGTTCTGGAGCAGAATTACCACGGCGGTTATTTCGATGACCTGATTGATAAATGGGCCGGATTCGGCAAGGAAAAAATCGAGCTGGGACAAGTGCGTAACGATTTGTTTCAAGGCGCGTTATTAGCCGCCATCGTCTCCAGCATTGGCCTGTTGATCACCCTCTATATCAGCCTGGTGCTCAGGCAAAAAACCAAATCCCTTAAACGGGAACTCAGCCAACGGCAAAAAGCCGAGGCGGAAATTAGCCGAGTATCGGCTCAATTCCACTCGGTATTAGACGGCTTGCCCTGCGGCGTTATCCTCCTGGATCAACACCTGCAGATAATTTGGCAAAACGGTAAGTATCAATGGATGTTAGCGCCAGAGGGGCTCAAACAGGCGTATCCAAAGGTGGCGCTAACGCAGCTTATCCAGTCGGGATTTAACGGTGAAGAATCGCAATTAATCGAGTTTTCCCTCGACAATAAACGCTGGAAACTTAACTTGTACCTGATCTCAAGCAATATGCTCGCCTTTTTTATCGAAGACTACACCGAACCATTTGAGTTAAAACAGGCGAGCGAGCTGTCCGGCCGTCTCGCTTCCCTTGGGGAGTTGACCACGGGCATAGCCCATGAAATTAATAATCCCGTAGGACTTATCAATCAATCCATGAGTCTGATGCAGGATATTATCGACGATCTGCGACGTGCGCTGCCGTTGGCGGTCACGCAACCGCAGGCGCTGCAACAGGGGTTTGAGGAGCTTAATTATACCAGCCAATCGGTGCAGGAATCGGCCGAGCGCATTGGCTGTATTATTCACGATCTCAAGCACTTCTCCCGCTATGGCCTCAACAATATTAAGCCTGTCGCGCTAAACCACGTTGTTGAAACCGCGCTGCGATTAACCCATAACAATGTCAAACGCTTGCAGTTGCAGCTCTCACTCCATCCTAAACTTCCCGCTATTAAGGGGGACGAACTGCAACTCCAGCTGGTGCTTATCAATCTGATCCAAAATGCCTGTCTGGCGATGGACAAAACCAATCCGCTGCTGACGATTGAAACCGGGGTCGAAGAGGGTCAGGTATACCTTAAGGTGATAGATAATGGTTGCGGTATGCAGCCTCACATACAGGCACGTATTCGCGAACCCTTCTTTACCACCCGCCGCGAGCAAGGCGGCACCGGACTTGGGCTTTCGACCGCCAATAAAATTCTTGTCGAACACGGAGCCCAATGGCTTATCCATTCGCAGCCCAATATCGGCACCGAAATGAAAATCCTGTTAGGAATGTGCAATGAAACTTAGCCGCAATATTCTCGTCGTCGATGATGAAACCCGCTGGTTACGCACCATCGATATGTTGCTCAATCGGCATATTCCAGAGGCCAAGACCTACACCTGCGAAAACAGCCGTCAGGCCCTGCAACTGATCAACGACTTGGATATCGCGCTGGTGTTACTCGATCTCAACATGCCAGCCCTTGACGGTCGGCAATTGCTTGGGGATATTCGCGAGCACGCCCCCTATGTCCGAGTGATCGTATTGACGGGACTCAATGAAACCGCAATCGCGGTAGAGTGCATGAAGCAAGGCGCCTACGATTTTATTACCAAAACCAGTTCGACCGACCACTTGCTGCTATGTGTCCGCCGCGCCATGGAGATGATCGGGCTGGAACGGCGTTACCATCAAGTTAAAGATGGTTTCTTTAACCGCATGAACCTGGAAGCATTCGATCAAATCCTTACCACCGACATCAAAATGCGCGACTGCTTCAACTTCGCCGCCACCCTGCACGATAGCCGCGAGCCCATTTTAATCGAAGGGGAAATCGGCACGGGTAAGCACCTGTTTGCTGAGGCGCTGCAACAACTGGTTTGCCCGGAATTGCCATTGGTAGAGCTGTCACTGGCCGATGTATCCCCGCAGATATTGGAGCAAAAACTGTTTGGGATTGCCAATCAGGCGGGCTTACTCGATATGGCGGGCTCAGGCTTTTTGCTGCTCGGTAATTTAGCGCTGGCGGGCGCGGAAACCCAAAGAACGCTCACTCAACTGTGCCAGCGCAAACGCTATTTTCCACAGGGCTCATTGCGGGAAACCGCCCTTAAGTGCCGATTACTGTTTAGCACGACGGTGCCGCTGGAACAACTCGAACAAAGGGCTTTTTCCCACGGATTGCTCTACTGCTTGCAACCACAACGGATCAAACTGCCGCCGCTTAGGGAACGAGCCGCCGATATTGGCCTGTTATTACAACATTTTAATGAGATGGCCTGCCAAGAGTTGGGCCGAGATTACCTCGCCCTGCCCCACGCTCTGGCGAGCCGATTAGAGGGGTATGCCTTCCCCGGGAATATTGCCGAATTAAAGTCGTTAACCTTTACCGCAGTTGGGATCAGTAACGGCCAGGAACTGGCCCTCGCGCCTTTTTTCAAGGTGCTGGAACAGACCCAACAGATGCCCCAAAGTGAACGGCTTGCCTTTCCGGCGAACTTGCCCACCATTAGAGAAATCACGCAGCAGTTGATCCATGAGGCGCTCATTCGCACCAATAACAACCAGAGCGCCGCCGCCAAACTGCTCGGGATCACCCAAAGCGCCCTGAGTCGTCGTTTATGCAAGACTACCATCCAGCGGGTTGCTAAATAAGTTGGGTAGTAGCAAGAACGCATTGCCGGATGAATCACTTTCGCACGGTACTTTATTTATTTCTTCAACAGACAATAATTTCGTACGCCGGCGTGAACACCAACTAACCAAAATGTGATGACGGGCATTGTATCAGCCGGCTAATACCGGAGTATTGGTCTCTATCGGCTTTATTTAACGCAACCCGCTGGTAAACTTTGCAGGACTTCGTAACCATACAGTTTTTCTGCAACGGGCGTTATTCGATTCGAGGAATTGATGCAATGGCCGTCCGGTTGTCGGTTTATGATATTTGGTAATTGACCAGATTGCACAATCTCTGAGGTCCCTGTGGGCAATCTACTATCTGAAACAGCTAGTTAACAGAAGATCTTGCTATGGAATTTCGTGATATTAAATATGTGTTAATGGTCGCTGAAGAAAAAAGTTTCTCTAACGCAGCGCAAAGACTCTTTATTACTCAGCCATCGTTAAGCCAATCCATCGCCCGCATTGAAGAATCCCTGGGGGTAAGATTATTTGATCGCAGCAGAAAACCGTTAATGCTGACTTTCGCCGGGAAGAAATTTCTTGAAATGGCCTATCAGGTTTTAAACTATGAAAAACAACTTCACAAGAAGATGAAAGACATAGCCGATTTAAAGAGTGGAAATATCACCGTTGGCGTTTCTCAATTCCGGGGAAAGTACTTTTTTCCCAAAGTACTTCCGGTTTTTTATGATAAATATCCCGGCATTACAGTTTCTATTTATGAAAATAATGCATCAAAACTTGAAAGTGCTGTACTTACTGGTGATATAGATTTTTGCGTGGAAATTTTACCGGTTAAAAACAACGATCTGACCTATTCTCTTATCAATAAGGAAAGGCATTTAATCGTATTGCCCCGCGATCATCCTGTTAACAATAAGTATAGCGTTAACAGTTCTGTTGGTTCATATCCCTCCATCAATCTGGTTGATTTACAAAATGAGTCCTTTATTTATCTTCTTCCAGATTCTCAATCCAGAATCCAGCTCACAAATTTCTTTAAAAAACAAAAATTTACACCAAAAGCAATCATTGAAGTCAGAAGTATGGAAACAGCCCATGCGTTAGCGGTCGCCGGCATAGGCGTTGCGTTCGTATCAGAAGTGATCATTCCTTACTGCAATCCTGAATTTCGCGGAAAGTATTATATATTAAACGGCTGTGAGCCTGATCAATTGCAAGTAGGATTCGTTTATAGAAAAAATGCTTATCTGTCTAAAGATGTATTTTCTTTTTTTTCAACGGTAAAAAGTATTTACAGGTAATGCTGCTTTATCTTCCGACGGAATTAATCCTGATTTTCACTCTCTACTATCTGTCCGCCCTGGAGCTATTCATGACTATAGCAATAACTTTCCTTTTTGTATTATAATTATGTATCTGGTAATAGCCCCTGGTGTTGGCCGTCTCACCATTATTACATTAATGTAAACAAAACGATAAATGCCGCTATAACAGTTGGAATCATATTACGTTTGCTAATTTCTATAGGATTAACCCCCGCAATTTTTGCCAGAATAATTGCCGCCGGGCATACCGGTGACATCGTACGCCCTAAACCTGCTCCGATTTGAACCATAGATCCCATTTCAATAATACCATAGCCGAAGGTCGGCGCGTGCGGTGTTACGGCTCCATTGAAAGCGAGTGCTGCCGCATTTCCCGTACCTGATATTGCCGCGATAATAAAAGGACCAAACGCCGCCGAGTATTTTGCCAGTTGCTGCGAGCTCTTCATTATATCCAGCAACTCGTCAACCAGACCAATGGCCTGCATCCCCTGAATAAACATGGCGGCGGAAGCGATAATGCCGACGACATCGCAGAAACCATCACCCATTCCGCGGAAGAACTGCTTTGTCATCTCTTTTAAATGCTGCCGGGTAATAATAAACCCTAAAGCTGTTCCCAGGATCATTGACTGAGGCACTGTAAATTCAGGTATCAACTGTACCTGTTTACTGCCTAAAACTAAAATAACAATAGGAACAACAGGTATAAAGGCAAATAAATAATTGACCTTGTTTTTTTCAATCTCCGCATCCTTACTGACAGAAGGGCTGCTTCCCACGCCCTCTTTTTTTATAAAAGCAATAACCATTAAAATCAATGCGGCGGCAACGGCAGCAATTAATACCTGCCTGGAAAAGGTCGAGATAACGGTCATTACATCCACTCCGGCCATTTCAGCCACCTGAGGGTTAAACATCAGGCCGGGACTCATGACGCTACCCCATGTTCCTAAAAACACAGCGCTGCCGGCCATTGCCGGGCGAACTCCCACAGCCAGCAAAGTAGGAATTAAAAGTGCTCCTACGGCTGCTGCTACGCCAGCCGCGCTTGGTATAGCAATATTCAGAAAAAATGTGGCCAAAACAGCTCCTGGAATAATAACTAACGGAACTTTCTTTAACAAATTCGTCATGAAAGTAACCAGATGTTTGCTGCAACCCGTATAGTCCATTACGTAGCTGAAGCCCATGACCGTGCAGATTGTTGGCACCAGACCGGGATTGGTTAACTCTTTGACAAAGGCATTGACCGCACTTACAACATTTCCACCGAGTAATGCCATAACCGCTCCGGAAATAATCAGCACTAATCTGGTTTCATAATTTTTTATGATAAAATAAAATGTTGCAATAATGATAAGAATACCAACCCATACCATGATTTTATTCTCCTAAATAGAATTACATTGGCTTTTATTGTTGGTTTTATCTGGTTTTTCAAAGCGTCGGGTTATTTTGGCGCCATGCAACCCCGGCAACTCATAGCCGTTTATATTCGATCATTTTTATTACTATTACACTGGAGTAAAACAGTATGGGCATCCGTCAGATTACTTTATTTTTAGATAACCTTATTTTATATCGCATTTATCAAAATCCCATTCCCAGTCACAATAAGGAGCCGTTTCTCTAACGTCATCTCGCAACTCAACGCCAAGTCCCGGACCTTCCGGCACCATTAAATACCCATTTTCAATTTTAAACGGCGTGGTTATCTCTTTTTGAATCCTCTCCCATTCACTTGTGATAGGACACATTTCCATTACTTCAAAATTAGGTATTGCGGCTGCCAGATGCAGGCTACCGGCAAGATTAATGCTGCCTGTGGCAATATGCGGAATGACATTTACATAATGACTTTCCGCAATTGCTGCAGCTTTTTTACAACCGGTAATACCCGCCATAACGCAAATGTCCGGCCGTATAAAGCTAACGCTTTCCTCCCGAAGCAGCATATCAACATCCTGAATGCAGAAACTGCGTTCTCCGGCACTGATCGGTGTTTTAGTTTTACGCGTTATTTCTTTCAGAGATAAATAATTTTCATAATTAATAGGATCCTCGAAGAAGAGAAGATTGCAGTCTTCCACCATCCTCAGCAGAGTAATGCTTTCATGCGGCTGTAACGCACGATGGATTTCGCAACCAAGATCCATATCCAGACCAACAGCTTCACGCACTGCATGAATCATATCGCTCATTGCTTTCATCTGCCGGGCGTAAGTACCGGTGGCCTCCCTGATGTTAGTTGGATTTAATCGAATACAGGTATACCCTTGCGCCTGCAGTTTTATCGCTGACTCAACGCTCTCCTCAATGGTTTTGCCATTCACAACGCCCCATAAACGAATTTTCTTGCGGACGGCTCCGCCTAACAACTCATAAATAGGGGCATTGTAATGCTTACCCTTGATATCCCACAAAGCAATATCAATGGCGGAAATCGCGCTGCCGACAACCGTGCCGCCGAATTTAAACCGGTTATATAACTCGCTTCCGATATACTCTATCCGCATCGGATCCTGACCAATCAACGGTTTTTCCATGCGGGCAACTGCGCCAGCCACCGCTTCCCTAAACCCCCAGTTTCCGCCTTCGCCTGTACCGATAATACCTTCGTCAGTGTACACTTTTACGAATAAGCGGCGAGAGCCTGTTAAAATAGATTCGACTTTTGTGATCTTCATTCATTTTTCCTTTGTGAGAATATTATCGAAATATATAACACTTCACATATTCGAGATGTTCGAGCGTAACTCAGAATTGGTTGCTAATGATAAATAGTGAGACAAAAGACAATAACTCTGCCGTAAATCCCCACAAACCCTTCCTCACCGGATATTTATTTTGACTATTGCACTCTATAAACAATAATTCAAATTGGAAATTACATATAATATTATAGGTTTTGATTATACTTCATTTTAAATAGCTTTTACTGGTTACCGTCACAAGTAGGAAGGGTTGTGTAATAAACAATTTTTTATTGAATGATATAAGTAAAGCAATTTCCGTGCTGAACTGGCTTGAAAGCGAAGGACCGGGCTATCAGACCCGGTTGAATAATATTCTGCGCCGGGAAATGGAAAAAGCAGAAAGGTAATGAGTCACTCGTCACCTGCCCCCCACTCATCACCCATTAATCTATTGATTATTAAAAATAAAACCGTCTAGTGGAGAAGGTGAACCGTTTTTTATAAAATCTTTTTATTTTGGCCTCACAGGCACTTTTCCTGCTAACGGGTATTCAACCTATCTTTTAAGGTGCGTATTTTATATACTTCTTGTACGGCAATTTGCCGGAATTACTTACGTGAGGTGGCTATGTCTACAACCGCAAGACTGGAAGCGCGCATTCCCTCTGAACTCCACGCATTGATCAAGCATGCCGCCGAGTTACAGGGGCGCACGATGACGGATTTTATTATCACAGCGACACAGGAAGCCGCTAAACGAGCAGTAGAGGAAACCGCGATCCTGAAACTGGCAATTGAAGATCAAAGGCAATTCGCTGACTCATTGCTGTCTGAATCGCCGGTTTCCCCAGCGTTATTAGGCGCAATGAAAAGACGTAAGGCGTTGGGAAGATAAAATGAGCTTATTGACCTACACGCTACTTACCAAAAGCCATAACAAGAAAGACTTTGATTGCGGCGTTCCTGAGTTAAATACCTACCTGCAAAAGTATGCCGGGCAGGATAGCCGGGAACGCTTTACAAAATGTTATGTCGCCGTTGATGAAAACAATAACGTCGCAGGCTTTTATACGCTGTCTTCCAGTGCGATCGACATCAGCGGCCTTCCCGATACGATTACCAGAAAACTTCCGCGTTACCCTTCCGTACCCGCTGCGTTACTTGGTCGCCTTGCCGTCGATTCTCAATTTGCGGGAAAAGGCATTGGCGGTTCATTACTGGTTGACGCGATTCTCAATGTATCGCGCTCGACGACGGGAATATGGGCTTTGCGTGTCGATGCGAAAGATCAGGCGGCGAAGAATTTTTACCTTAAATATGGGTTTATTAGCTTTCAACGTAAGCCTGATTCGCTCTATCTTCCAATCACTAACGCCCTGTTGAAAGAATTGTCGTCAGTGTAAAATAGCAAAAAAACAAACCGTTAATGCAAGGTTATGATGACCTGATACTCCACCAACAGCGAAAAAACCGGTTCCGGCCGTTTTATCGATTAGGTATAATTTTTATAAACTTGGCGGATAAATCGATTATTTTATTATCCGACGTAATAAAGATAAGGTTTTCATAATTAGCTTGAGAAATAAGCATCCTATCAAAAGGATCTTTGTGTATCGATTCCGGTAAATTCAACACATTAAGCGAATGTTCTCCTTTAACCGCAAGTTCCTTGAATCCATTATCAAAAAGTCCTTTTCTCAACTCGTCCGGATTGATATTGAAATCGGGCTTATTCAAAGAAAATTTGATAGCGATTTCCCAAATACTGGCGGCACTGAAATAGAGTTCATTATCGGTATCCTGAATAATGTTTTTTACCTCTTCCGTGAGGTGCTCTGAGCTATAAGCAAGAAAGAGCAAAATATTGGTATCAAGCAAATACATTATTCATATTTCCCTTCAAACATATCCTGTATTTCTGCGCCGTTGAGCTCATCAAAGTTATCTGGAACCGTTCCTTTGCCCTTCAGAAAATCCAGTTTACGTTTAGACTTTTCTTCCGTGTAAGCCACGACCTTTACCAACGTCTTGCCATTACGCGCGATCAGAAATGGCTCCCCTGTTTTCACTACGTCATTAAGTAGCTTGGAAAGGTTCGTTTTTGCCTCGTAGATGTTTACCTTTTCCATAACATCCTCCAGACCGTTAACCGTAGATAAATTAATCATAGTTCCGCCTGCTGTACTTGGTCAAGTCAATCTAACCAGACTAATATAAATTAATCATCAGATGCGGTATGGCGCAGTGGTGCCGCCGCCCCTTCCCCGCTCAGTTCAAAAACAGAATAAACATTGCGTTGCCGCTTTTTTCGTTATATTTTTCTGTAACGTTACACTAAAACGTTGCAGAGAATATGCATCAGAGATATTCCTTCCGTTCATGCATCAATACTCTGCGGTAATCCACATCTATCTCACTGTTTAGAGAGGATTAGCATGTTTCATGAATTAAAAGGCAGACGTGTTTTAATTACCGGTTCGACTACGGGTATTGGGCTGGCGGCAGCCAGACTGTTTCTAACCTATGGCGCCAGCGTCGGTATTAATGGTCGCAGCACTATTACCGATCCTCATATTCTGGATTCACTGAATGCGCTACCTGGTCAGTACTCTCAGTTTGCGGCGGATCTAAGCCATTCGGTTAATTGTCAGCGGTTGGTGGATGATTTTGTCGCTCGCTTCGCAGGAATCGACGTGCTGATCAACAATGCGGGCGGACTGGGCGGCAGGAGTATCCTGGAAAATATGGATGATGCGTTCTTCGATCGTGTCATGGATCTCAACGTACGCTCGGTATTGATGATGACCAAATACGCCATTCCCCATCTGCGTCAATCGGCCAAAGAGAGCGGCCTGAGCAGCGCGGTGATTAGTACGGGATCAATTGCAGGTCGCGACGGCGGTGGAATTGGCGCCGGCGTTTACGGTAGCGCCAAGGCCTGGATACATAATATGCACCGCAACTGGGTAAAAGAGTTCACCCAGGATAATATACGCTTTAATGTGGTCTCGCCGGGAAGCATCGATACCGCGTTTCATCACGGCAAAAGTGATGAAATAGTGCAAAAGATGCGCGACGCCATCCCAATGGGGCGCTTCGGCCGTAGCGAGGAGGTAGCGCCAATTTATCTTTTTCTGGCGACTCACGCGTTAAGTGGATACATTTCCGGGCAAATCATTGACGTTAACGGCGGTCAGATGGCGCCTTAGTCTCTATGCAAAAAACGTGTTTCCGGATAAAAAACTTATAATCAGGCAATAAAAACAGATGTAAGGAAAGTATGGCAAACATTCGTGATGTTGCGAAACACGCCGGCGTCTCCCTTAGCACCGTATCAAATGTGCTGAACGGGCGTACCGATCAAATGCGTCAGGAAACCCTGGAACGTATTGAGCAGGCCATGCGCGATCTGCACTACCATCCAAACAGGATCGCTCAGCAACTGAAAACGGGCCAGGCGAAAATGTTCGGCCTGCTGGTCCCTTCGATCATTAACCCGAGCTTTGCCGCTCTGGCTCGGGAAGTGGATCTGGCGGCGAAAACGCACCAGTACCGCGTATTGTTGGGAAATACCTATCGTCAGGTAGATGAAGAGCAAGCTTTCCTTGAAGATATGTTCGCGCATGGCGTTCGCGGCATCATCGTTGCGGCCAGTGATATGGAAAAGCCCCATTTTTCAAGGGCCGCGGCCCAAGGCATGATTATGATCGCCTACGACAGCCGCCTCTCCAGCGGGATTCAACCCGGCACGACGCCTTACGATAGCGTTTCAATGGATAACGTCGAAGCCGGCCGACTCGCCGCCGAACACCTGATCGCCAGGGGATGCCGTCATATCTCCTTTGTTACCGAGGCCAGCCTTACCGCCAGCCGCTCTCACAAGATTGAGGGGTTCCTCAGCGCTGCCCGGGAACATGGGTTGCTAAGAGATGAGATGATCGTCGAAGGGAAAGCCCTTTCCGCCTACGGGGACACGGAAATGACCGAGTTGGGGCGTCTGTTGGCTAAAAAAGTCTGCCAGCAGCCAGGCAGGCCGGATGGCGTCGTCACCATCAACGACGCGCTTGGTATCGGACTGATGGCGGGTCTGCACGAAGCGGGAATTAACGTGCCCCAGGAGATCTCCATTGTGGGGATCGATAATATTTCACTTTCCGGCCTGATTTACCCTGGACTGACCTCCGTGATGCCGCCACTGGCGGATATGGCCGCCACCATGGTGGAGCGTCTGCTTAGCCGAATAGATAACCCGGCGCTCCCTCCCAAAGAATATCTCTTCAAACCCGCGCTGGTCGTCCGCAAATCGGTCAGAGACGGCGAAGAGCAGCATTCCGGCCATGCCCGGTGATAAATATCTGTCCTGATGGCGCCGGCAGCGGGCGCCGGCACAGCATATAATCAGGCCGCAGGGGGCGTGCTTTATCGGCCTGGAGCCGTATTTCTCTCAGAATAGGATGGGGCCAACGGTAAGCAATATATTGGCAAAACGCCGGGTTTCACCAGAAGCTATCACCAGTAAAGTATCATCGCTTTTCACCAACGAGTAGAAACTATTTCTGTCAACGTAGGCGATGTCCAGCGTATCCGCGAGTAACTTCTTATATTCTTTCTCAATGGTATTATCAAAATCATCTGGATAAGCCATCAACGTCGCTTTTTCAACATTAATATAGCCAAGAATCTTATCCAGAATGGCCGTACTACCAATCATACCCGGTGCAAAGTTGAGATAAACCACTTGTGCATTGCGCGATGAATTAGTCACGAAAGAGTAGTTGGCGTCTGCAATTAAAATATTGGTTTTATGACCGCACTGCGCCAATATTTTCAGCAATTCAGGATGAATAATTTCTGATTTAATCATAAAAAACATCTCAAAAAATGCGATGAGAAATAAATCCCATCGCATGAATTTTTACATTCTGTAAATGCCGCCGTTTATATCAATGGTCGCACCGGAAATAAAGCCATCATATTCAGAGGCAAGAAACTGAATAGCTTTGGCGACATCTTCCGGCGTTCCCGCCCTTCCCAGCGGAATTGCCTCAATAGTCTGGTCGGCCGACTCCCTGCTGGTATGTTGATTATGGAATCTCGTTCCTAAAATCAGCCCCGGCGCAACGGCATTGACCCGGATCCCATGCTCACCCAGCTCCGCCGCCAGTGAACGCGTCCAGGTTAATACCGCGCCCTTGGTCGTTGAATATGCCAGAGATCCGGAATGACCGCCGGATCGCCCGGCCAGAGAGGCCAGATTGACAATACTTGCTCCGCCGCTGGCACTCTTTAAGTGTGGTAAGGCGCTTTGCGTCACATTAAGCATCGTCGTCATATTGACATCAATAACCGTCCGCCAAAATTTATTATCAATTTCGCCCAGCCACTTTCTGGCAATAATACCGCCAACATTATTGATCAATATATCAATACCGCCTAAAAAATCGGCGGCCTGTGATACGCATTTAGCGGCATCAGTTTCATCGGTTAAATCGGCATAGCCATAGTCTGCTCTCCTCCCCAGCTCCTTCGCTATTTTGACTAATTCTTTTGGTCCTTCCTCACCGCTAAAATAATGGATATAAATATCGCATCCTGATTCAAGCAAGGCTTGCGCCGTTGCTTTACCAATACCCTGCTCCGCGCCGGTAATCAGCACTTTTTTACCTGATAATGTTCCCATTATGGACTCCTGTTTATTGCACATCGCTTATATCAACCGGAAAGTCGGCTTTAGATTTGTGGACTGATTTATATGCGGCGACGCCGTTATTTACGCAAAAACGCGAATGGGCTTCCTTTTAAATACTCAACTATTCGTTTGGCAAACCCTATCCGATATTCCTTTTTACCCAGGTGCTTCATTAGTAACCGGCCAGCCCCGGTAGCCAGGTCGTCAACGAGGGCGCCAGCGCCACAATAATTATTCCGATAAACACCACCGCCAGATATTTCGCCATTGGCCGAATCACATTTTTCATCTCCACGCCGCAAATGGCGCAGGTGGTATACAATCCCAACCCGATGGGGGGAGCGAACAGCCCAAAGCCCATGGAGAGAATCATGACGATGCCGAAGTGCAGCGGGTTGAAACCCAGTTGAATGGCGATGGGCACCAGAATCGGAGCAAAGATAATCAGCGCGGGCGCCCCTTCCAATACCGCACCGAACACAATCAGAATGACGATGGTCAGCAGCAGGAATAGCCAGGCCCCCTGCTCCATGCCGATCCCTACCAGAAGCGCCGCAATCTGCTGTGGGATCATCTGAATGGTCAGCGCATAAGAAAGGCTGGTGGCGCAGGCGACGATAAACAGCAGCACCCCGGACATCGCCGCGATATCAACGAACATTTTCACCGTGGC
Organism: Brenneria tiliae; assembly: GCF_023347575.1. Classification (NCBI taxonomy): domain Bacteria; kingdom Pseudomonadati; phylum Pseudomonadota; class Gammaproteobacteria; order Enterobacterales; family Pectobacteriaceae; genus Brenneria; species Brenneria tiliae. The sequence goes on from NZ_JAKPCB010000098.1 coordinate 24,898, forward strand.
TTTCAGCGTTAGCTCGCGGAAGGCCAGCCGCCCCACAACGATGGCGTAAATGACGGCAAAGGCGGAAATTTCCGTCGAGGTGGCGATCCCCATCATCACGCCGCGGCCAATCATGAAAATCATCACCAGACCGACGGCCGCCCCCAGATAGAGTTGAGCTCGTGGGCGTAATACCGGATAAGCTGCGCTAACGTTGATTTTAGAGCCAAAGCGGTTGGCGGCGATGAGCAGCAGTACCAGCAGACAGGCGGCGGGCACCAGTCCCGCGATAAATAGCGCGCCAATGGAAATATTGGCGACAAAGCCCATCACGATCAGGTTGACGCAGGGAGGAATGGTTTCCGCCATCACGGCGGACGCGGCAAAAACGCCGGCGGCTTCCTCACTATCCTGTTTAGAGCGACGCACCGCAGGCATCAAAACCCCGCCGACCGCGGCCACGTCGGCAAGTTTGGAGCCGGAGATACCGGAGAAGAAAGCCATCGACAGTACGGTGGTCATATTCAGGCCGCCGCGAAAGCGCCCCATGCCGCGAACAATCAGCTCCACCAGACGCGTCGACATACCGTTGATTTCCATGGCGGCGCCGGCCAGCAGGAAGAATGGAATGGCAAGCAGCACAAAGTGGTCAACGCCCGCCGCCACCTGCTGTGAAAAAAAGACGAACGGCAGCGAGGGGTCGCAGATAAAAAAGACCATCGCCGACATCCCCAGGGTAAAGGCGATCGGAACGCCGGCAAGAATCCCCAGGACAAAGCAGATCAGCATCAACCCGGCCGCGGCGGTGGCGGGATCGGCCATCATCGAAAGCTTTATATAGCCGAGCAGCATCAGCGCCAGGATCCCCACGCCGCTCAGCAGCACAATCCGGGTTCGTTCGCGCAAGGCGTGCTCCAGCGCGGCAATCATCATTACGACAGAGCCGATCAGCACCGGGATGACATAGATAATCTGCGGTAAGCCGGTCTCCGTTGTCTGCATCCGGGCAGCCTGCACCAGGTCATAGCTGGAAACCACCAGACCGACGGAAACCAGGAACAGAATCCAGCGGCTGGCGTGAACGACATAGGGACGAACCTTCTCCGGCAAAAAGCGCAGGAATAGATCGACGCCAATATGGCCGCCGCGGCCGGTCGAAGTCGCGACGCCGAAAAATACCAGAGCGATCATCATGGCCCGCGCCACTTCTTCCGCCCAGTGGATAGGAGAATGTAGCGCATAGCGCCAGATAACGGACGCAAACACCACCAAGACATTAGTGAGCAGCACCAATGCGCCGGCATAGGACGTTATGGTGGTCAGAAACCGGCTAAGCCGGCTCAGGAATACAACAGGCCTGGTTTCATCTTTGGCCGTCGTGGATAGTTCTGCCATGTTGAACCTCTCAATAGGGTTCCGGGTGCATATCAGGGGTTGGCATCAGGCTCGCCGTCGGTGCCGTGAGCCTGATGCCGCCAGGATCACTGCGCATCAGACGCCGCGGTGGCGCTAATCTCGTCAACAACCGGCTGCAACTGCGGATATTTGGCGAGAAACGCCTTCCAGACTGGCTGTACCTGCTGATAGAAATATTCACGATCGACTTCGTGGAATGTCACGCCTTTCGCTTTCAGATCCTGAATAGCTTTCTGCTCCAGCGCGTTCGATTGCTGACGCTCATATTCCGTCGCCTCTTTTGCCGCGGCCAGTACATCGGCGCGCAACGGCTGCGGAATTTGCTGGAAGCTGTTTTTATTCATGGCGATCATGATGGGGTTATAAATATGTCGGGTAAGCGCGGCGTTCTTAGCGATTTCATAATACTTGCTGGAATAAACGGTTGCGGCGTCATGCTCGACGCCGTCGATAACCCCCATCTGCAGACTGGAATAAACTTCACCGCCAGGCATGGGAATAGCCACCGCGCCCATATGATTCAAGGTTGCAATAAAGTTGGGCACCGGCAATACGCGAATTTTCAGATTCTTCAAATCTTCAGGTTTTTCAATGGGCTTTTTGGTGTAAATATTGCGCGAGCCAAGGCTGTAACCATAGCCCAGTACCATTACGCCGGCCTTTTTTGACATCAGATCGGAAAGCGTCTCTCCGGCTTTACCGTCAAGCGCTTTGCCGACCTGATCGTAATCTTTAAACAGATACCCTAAATCCAGCACGCCTATTTCAGGCACCAGCGTTGCCCAGATGGAACTTCCGGAAATCATCATGTTGATGGCGCCGATGCGTACCTGCTGGGTGGCATCGGCTTCTTTGCCCAACATACCGTTGGGAAAATAGTTCAGCTTGATTTGCCCATTAAGTTTTTCGTTTTTGTTCAAATTTTCCTGGAATCGCTGAAACCAAATGTAATGAGATGAGGTTCCATCGGCGGGCAGGGAAGAATAAACCCGCATATTGATGGCGGCCTGAGCCTGAACGGCCGAAAACGCCGCGCATCCCACAATTAAAGCGACGCTCAAACAGGTTGAGGCTATTGCACGGCGTAACGTAAAGCGTTGAATGGTTTTCATAATGATTATCCTGGCGTAGGCTGTACTTGGTATCTATCTGTGCCGTTTAGCGGTGAAAATACGCGAACGTCGCCTTATAAAATCACTGACTAATGGCTGTTATCCATTTTCTGCAACGTTTTAGTGTAACGTTACAGAAAAACTATCGGCACCCTGGTGAAAAAGCAAGCGGCCTGAAGTCAATAAGGTGAGAAGATTGAATTTTTGTGCACAACGTCGCTAATTTTGCTGAACGTGTTACAAAGGGAAAAATGACAAAACGGTGTTTGGTCACTGTTCAGTGAATGATTTTTAACACCGCTACACGGTGCGATATTGTTTACCCGCAACAAAACCAACGCCGAGTTTGCGGCGATATATTTCATTCGCCGTGAAGAAAGAACGCAGCAAGCTGGCGCAACGTTGTTTCATACAGCGTACCGGCGTAGTACCGGAGCTGTAGCCAGGCCGTCAGCCAGATATAATGCGCTTCGGAGAGGTCGCGGCGAGCGCTGTAGAGCTGCTGTTCGGCATTCAGTACGTCGAGGTTGACGCGCTCTCCGCCCTGAACGCTTTTGCGCGTCGCCGCCACTAGCGCAAGCGCGGAATGTAACCCTCTCTCGCCAGCGGGCGCAGCCCCTGCAACTGCTCGCTTAGTTGGCAGCCTTTTTGTTTTTAATTAGATACCCCAGAAATTATTGACCTTTTCCACTAAATAGCTGTTCCTAATACCGCTACACTTTGGTCTGTCCATATTTTCCTCCCGGGAATGGACTGACGGTCTCCATAAAATGGCGAACCTTTTTCAGCAGTTGCCACATGGCGCGGCACTGGTGGTTTCGGGTTATCGTGTCGTGCAGTGCCTGCCACAGTCGTTCAACGTGATTCACCCACGGTGAGTATACGGGCTGGTAAATAACCCTGAACTTCGGATTCTGTTTCAACCATTTCAGGGTTTGCTGGCCTTTATGGATGATGTAGTTATCGACGATAAGCGTGATCGTTTTCGCCCGCCGGTATGTCGCTTTCATGTGTTCCAGCAGACTGATAAACAGTGCTGAGCTTTTCCTGCTACCCCCGACGTAGCTGACTTTTCCTGTTCCGCTGTGCAGGGCTCCCGCCAGATAATATTTTTCGTTCTGGCCCGGTGTCACAACGCGCTTTTGCTGACCACGCACTTGCCAGTCTGCACCGATTTTGGGGTTGAGGTGGATATCCACTTCGTCCTCGTAAAACACCGGATGGTCCACGCTGCATTTTTGCAGTGCTCCGTGGATTGCCGTCATTTTTTCTTCCTTGTGTGGATCGCGTATATGCAAGGTAGGCGCAGCCCTGCGCCAGACAAGTCCGGCTGCCGGTAACCATCTCCGTATCGTAGAGGCATGAAGCTGACAACCTGTTATCTCGCGGATTTTTATCGCCAGCAGTTCTGTGCTCCAGCGCGAACGCTGGTAGCCAAAATCCCCCGGCGTTCGCTGGACCAGTTGGCGTAACAATGCACATATCTGTTCAAATGGCCATCGTCGTTGCCGTCCGGAAGGCAGGGTTTTCAGGCCTTCCAGACCATATTCCGTCAGCCAGTTAATCCAGCGGCCTATCGAAGAGCGGGCACAGCAAAGTGTTCTGGCGACATGGCTGACGCTGTTTCCATCGTGAAGCATCAGCATGGCGTTGAGCCTGCGTGCATGGTTTTTATCACGTGTTTTATGGATGGTTTTCCGCATCAGGCGTCGTTCGTTACGGGGCATTGGTGCTATGATCGGCATCGCTCAGTCCGGTTGGTGATTTTGGTTGGTTTGGCGATTGATCAGATCGCACAATTCGGACTGAGTTCCCTCACGGTGATCTACTATTTGGAACAGCTATTTAGCTCATTATTAATTAATCCGCCCACCAGCCACGTCCCTATCGAAAAATCTGTTAAGGTAATTTAGCCATCGCATCACCGTTCAATGCGGCAGCAACCAACTCACCAACAAAATGTGTAAATGGAATAATATTCTGTCTAACGCTTGCTTCTTCTAAAGCAGCCATATAATCAAACCGTCTATCCACTGGAATGACTGTCCACGGATACCCTCCCGCAGCGAGCATGAGATTCATGATAAATCGTCCCATTCGTCCATTCCCATCCATATAGGGATGGATATAAACAAAAATAAAGTGTCCCAGGACTACACGAACGGCTGGATTTTCTTCTGATTCCAACATTTCAAAAAATATCGGGATAGCATCACGCACGGCATCAGGAGAAAGAGGGATGTGCATTGAATTGCGAATAAACACTCTGTTATTGCGATAGCCAGCAAGCTCAACAGGTTTGATAATACCAGTTGCAACACTTGGAGCAAAAAGCTCACGATACCAATCACCGTGATCGTGGTCGGCTATTTGACCGGGGTTCTTGTTTTGGAGGACTGCTGCAACACTTTCTTTTACAGCACGAAATGCCTGAAAATAACCGCGTGCGGCCAATGCGTCTTTGTGTTCCCGATCTTTTTGATCGTTATCGGGATTCCAGCCACCACTCCGTACTCGTTCGATGAGTTCAGGGCTGACACGATAACCTTCTATTGACAGTGAATGATAGGCGTCGGTGGTATAAATATCATCAACACATTTCAAATAACCATCCACATCATCCGGTATTCCCGGAGCCTCTGGGAAATGGTCAATAATTGCCGGACGCATTGTTTGCCACATCAAACGGATCCTGCCTGCATAAGGAGATGTCTCCCTGCGAGGTAATTGAAGTGATACCTGGCTCTCAAAAGGATCGCTCACTCTGATGGTATACCCAGCGGAATTCATCGTTTTTACGATATTATCGGCAATATTTTCCCGGCCAATGTTACGAAATGCGCCAGCCAAACGTCCAGCGATAGTGCTACGCCCATCTTCAAGTAAATGCGCAAGAACCTCAGAGGCATCAGAAACCAGCGATAATGCGGTTCGCACATCCGTCGGGCTATGCGTAAAGATAGATGCCGATGCTTCAACAAGAGCATAACCAAGAGAATACACTCGTAATCCATCTATTTTGACGATGTTTTGTTCGGACGGCATGGCCGTGCGCATATCGAAAATTGATGTGCCATATAAAAGATTGGTCGGCTTGTTATTGCCTTTTGGCGCTCGGATAATCAGTTGAGACGGAACCGTTTTGTTGCCGCCGTAGAGAGATATTGATTGCTCGGGTGAGAGGCACCAATCATCGCCAAAACGTTCGTTGAGATAGCTGGCGCAAAAATCCCAGAACAATGCATACCATGCCGTTGTTTCGCCTTCTTTCTGACTTGGACTTGAAGGAATGTACCAACCCTTCATGACTTCTTGTAAAAAACCAAATTTAATCAAACGCTCCCGCCGGGTTCGAGAAAGATCATTTGAACGAATAGCAACATTTTGTTTCTCCTGAAGTTTTTTTAGTGTTTCCAGTGATTCTGCTAATTTTTCCTGCGGAGTTGCCATGCCAGTTTATGCCTCTGATTATCAACAATTCAGTCATCAATCCGCGCTAGTAATAGGTTATTGTGTTGTATTTTTAGTAGGTTATTTTGATGTTCTTTCTATAGGTTATTATGTTGTATCACTAATAGGTTTTTGCGTCAAACAGTGTGGGATAATGGATTATCTAAGGCAGGCACGACCATATTCATAGCGAAAAATGAAGAAACAATTGAGAAAACTCCGCCCCATCTATTAGCTGTTGGGCGAAATCAATACAATTATTAGTGAGCAGGTGATGGCGGGAGCGGACAAGGCAAGCAGCGCCACTGCCAGCCGCAGCGCCATTGCCTTGAAGATGCCCGGCTCCTATATGCCGACGTTAGTCCAGATTCAGATCGCTGTAACTGGATACCACCTTGCCAACAATTCCATAGTCAATCGCCTCCTGAGGGTTCATCCAGTAGTTACGATCGGTGTCTTGCTTCACCCTCTCTACTGTCTGTCCTGTTGCATCTGCAATTAATTTATTGACGCGCTCAAGCATACGAATAATTTCTTTAGCTTCAATTTCAATATCGCTTGCCTGTCCGCGAACGCCGCCAAGCGGCTGATGAATCATAAAACGCGTATTAGGAAGAGAATAGCGATGCTCTTTTTTGGCGGCCAGGAAAATAGTGATCCCCGCGCTGGCAACCCAGCCTGTACCGATAATATGCACTTCCGGCTGAATGAATTTTATCATGTCATGAATAGTATCAGCAGCCTCCACATGCCCGCCCTGGCTGTTAATATAGATCTTTATCGGCGCATTGCCGATCCCCTGCAACAGCAGAAGCTGTGAAACGACTTTTTCTGTCAGCGCCTGATTAATCTCGCCTGAAATAACGATAGAACGGGACTCCAACATTTTTTGCTGAATAAGAGACGAAGCGTTATTCTGCTGCGGCTCTTTTTCCACTTCATCTTCTTTTTGCATCGGTAACGACATAATCAATTTCTCCTTAACTCCGCCATAGAAACAGATACCACTATTTATAATAGAACGCCGACCGTTATCTATTATACTCGTCAGGCTGTAAATTGCCGGTGTGTTGACTGCCCCGCATATCACCCGGTTACGGAAAAAACTCGGCTTCCCAATCCGCTTTTTATTGACAAGCCTAACCCCGCAAGGCAAAAAAGTAGGCCACAATCCATCATCAGCATACCAACGCCATTTAAAGGAAGGCCCGGAGTGGATAGCCCTGCAGGACAACGCGCCAATATCTACATACATGCCCGGTATCAGCACCCCGCCTGGTTATTGCTCGCTTCGCGCCGCGCCCCTCTGGTTTTAGGCTGTCTGCAAACGCTGTTTGATCAACGTCACGACGGGGTTCCCGTTGAAGATGCGATTCAGTCGCTGGCTGATATTCTGGCCTCAAATGCCAATCAGCCGGATTTTGAGATCAACGGGGATAACTATCTGTTGCTGGCGCGTAAGGAGTTACGGAGCTGGATAAAAAAAGCGCTGATAGTTGAACGGGAAGGCGCTATTTTTGCCACCGACGCGCTGGAAACGGCGTTGAACTTCACCGCCAATTTGCAAAATCGGCTGATGACCTCCACCGCATCACGGCTGATGATTGTGCAGCGCGAAATAGAAAACCTCGAAACCCACCTCAACCCCGATCCCGAAAAGCGCGCCGCGCTGCTGAAGAAACAGATTATCAGGCTCGAAAAGGAACTGAAAGAAACGCTGAAAGGCGATATTGCGGTGCTGAGTGAAAATCAGGCGGTTGAATCGATACGTGAGATTTATAATCTCGCCAGCGGATTGCGCGCTGATTTTCGTCGCGTCGAAGATTCATGGCGTCAGGCCGATCGCCAGCTTCGTCAGGCGGTGATCGGCGAGCAGCAAAACCGCGGGGAGATCATCGATAGTTTGTTAAACGGTCACGATGCGCTGCTGGAGACGCCGGAAGGTCAGGTTTTTCAGGGATTCCAGCAGCAGCTTAGCCAGTCGCTGGAGCTGGAATATATGAAACAGCGACTGCGAAATATTCTGGAGTATCCGGCCGCGAGTAAAGCGCTTAACCTGCGGCAGCGGGCGGAACTGCGCTGGCTGACCATCCATCTGGTCAAAGAATCCGCTGCGGTTATCCGCACCCGGGCGCGCAGCGAACGCGACGTAAAGGGGTTTATCAAAACCGGACTGGCGGCGGAGCACCACCGGGTCGGCGCCTTGCTGGCGCAAATTTTCCAGCAGGCGCAAAACATCCGTTGGGAACAGGCGTCAATACGGCGCAGCCCCGGCCCGCTGCCGCCGGTGGCGGTCGGTTTCAGCACGCTGCCGCTGATTGAACGGCTGCGCTTCAAGTCCGTCGCCCAGACGGAGGAAAACGATCTTGAACTCTCGCCGCAACAGACCAGTCTGAACGATATTGAAGATGATTTCTGGCTGGCGTTTAACGGTCTGGATCGGGAAGCCCTGATAGAGCAAACGCTGGACGCTTTGTCGCAAAACGGCGGCGAAATGTCGATCGCCCAGCTGGCGCAGGCATTCTCTCCCGAGCACGATCTGGAAACGCTGGCGCTGTGGTTAAGTATGGCGCGTGAAGCCGGATTACCGATCCCCCAGGCGCGTGAATCGGTCGTTATCCATCATCCTGACGGCACGTCCGTGCGTTTTACCTTACCGGCGGTGCGATTACAGTTGGAAAAGCTGCAACACATTAACAGGGAGCTATAAATCATGACCGAAGGATCCGAACAGCGGACGCCGCCAGGCGCAGACCTATCCGCGCAGGCCGGCATTACGCCGCGGCAAATTAAAGATACCGTGCAGGAACTGCTGAAGTACGGACTGCTGGAAGAAAACCGCAAGCCTAATTTATATAAAACCGCGCTGCGGCATCGTGAAGAGATATTGCCGATTCTGGAACCGCTGGAACTGAGCATGAAAATTGACGATGTCCGCGGTCTGGTATGGCTGGCGGTCGATGCGTCATGGCTGAGCGAAAATCCGCAAGAAGAGGATGAATGGACGCATCCGCTGGTGAGACGCCAGCGTCTGAATCTGGAACAGTCATTGCTGGTCGCCATTCTGCGGCAGCATTTTGTCGCTTATGAACAGGAAGCTGGCGTCGGCGCGGCCGGCTGCAAGGTGTTGCTGGACGACCTGTTGCCCAATTTGCAGCTTTACCTTGGCGATCCGGGCAGCGACGCGCTGGCGCAGAAACGCCTGCGCGGGCTGCTGGAACAGTTGAAGGGGCACGGTCTGGTTTCAGAGGTGGATAGCCAGGAGCAGGTCGCCATCCGGCCGATTATCGTTCACGTCGCCAACCCGGAAAACCTGCAGGCCCTGTTGCGAACCTTCCGCAGCCATGCCAATCCCGGGCCGGACATGGCTGGGCCGGAGGACGAAATATGAGGCAGCAATCGCTACAGTTACCGTCCGAAACCTACGTGTTGACCCACCTTGAACTGTATAACTGGGGCGCGTTCGGCGGCAGGCACTGCGCCGAAATCGATATACAGGGCACCGCGATTATCGGCCCGACGGGCAGCGGCAAAACCACGGTGGTGGACGCCTTTATGACCCTGCTGACCGCCAATCCCCGTTATAATCTGGCTTCCACCGGCGGGCATGAAAGCGACCGCGATCTTATCTCCTACGTCCGCGGCGTCGCCGGCGCGGGCAACAGCACCGACGGCGGGCATATCGCCCGCAAGGGAAAAACCGTCACCAGCCTGGCGGCGCGTTTCAGCAATCAGGGCGCTTATCTGTGCATCGGGGCCATTTTCTGGCTAGATGACAACAGCGGCGCCACCGCCGATATGAAACGCCTGTGGATTTTTTCCCAAACCCCCGACTATGGCATGGATTACTGGCTGGATGTTCATCATCAGGGCGGCGCGCGGGCGCTGAAACAGCTGGCCAAAGAGACCGTCGGGCTACAGGTGTTCGACAGCAAACAGGCCTATCTGGCCCGGCTGCGCACCATGTTTGAAGTCGGCGAGAACGCCTTTACCCTGCTAAACCGCGCCGCCGGGCTTAAGCAGCTCAACAGCATTGATGAAATTTTCCGCGAGCTGGTGCTGGATGACTATTCCGCCTTCCAGCGCGCCGGCGAGGTCGTTAATGAATTCAACGACCTGAAAGAGATACGCAATGAGCTGGAAACCGCGCGTCAGCAGCAGCTATCCCTACAGCCTATCGTCGGCGCATGGCAACGCCACGGGGAACTCTCCTCCGCCCTCACCCAGTATGAAACGCTGAAAAAGCTGCTGCCGCGCTGGTATGCCGCGCAGGGGGAACGTCTGTGGAGCGAGGAAATTCATCGTCTGACCCTCGGCCTTGGGGACCTGGAAGCCCGGCAACAGGAGTGTGAAAATCAGCGCCAGTCGCTGACCTCGCAGGCCGCCGCCTTGTACGAGCGCTACCTGCAAAGCGGCGGCGGCAATCTGGAACATCTGCAAAATCAGATTGCGACCCAGCAGGATCTGGCGGCGATACGGCGGCGCGACAGCGAACAGTACCAGCAGTTGGCGCGCGCGCTACAGTTTGACGACGGCTTAAGCGCCGCCGCGCTGACCGCGAATCAGCAGCGGGCCGAACAGCAATGGCAACAGCTAGACCAGCAGGCCGGGCGACAGGAGCAGTTGGCGTTTGAGATCGGCGCCACCACCCAGCGCAAGGCGGAAGATCTCGCCGCGCTCAGACAGGAGCATGAGGCCATCCTACAGCGGCCCGGCTCCAATATTCCGCTGCCGTATCAGGCGTTTCGCAGCGATATGGCGGCGGCGCTGCATCTGGAGGAATCACAGCTTCCCTTCGTGGCCGAACTGCTTGAAGTGCGCAAAGAGGAGTCAGCCTGGCGCGGCGCGATCGAACGGGCGATCGGCGGCCACCGGCTGCGCCTGATGGTGCCCGCCGGCGCGATGGACGCCGCGCTGGCGTGGGTTAACCAACGGCATAACCGGCTGCATGTCCGCCTGCTGGAAGCCGAAACGTCGCCCTCCGCGGCACATTTTTTTGACGATGGTTTCGCCCGCAAACTGAATTTCAAGGCGCATCCTTATCGCGAAGCGTTGAAGCTGTTGCTGGCGGGCATCGATCGCCACTGCGTCGCTTCTCCCCAGCGGCTGCGCGAGGTGCCGCACGCCATGACGGCGCAGGGGCTGATGTCCGGCAAAGCCCGTTACTTTGAAAAACAGGATCAGAAACGGCTCGATCAGGACTGGATGACCGGTTTCGATAACCAGGATCGGCTGGCGAATTTACAACGTTCCATCGAACAGGCGCAGACCGAGTGGCAGCAGGCCAGCGATGAACAGCAACAGGCGCGCAAGGCGCTGGAAACCCATCGGCAGCGGTTACAGCTGCTACAGCAGTTGCAGACGTTGCAGTTCGAACAGATTAACCTGCCGGAGGCGGAACAAAAACTGGCCCAGCTGCGCCGCCAACTGGAGATATTAAAATCCGACGCCGGCGTAGGCCAGGCCCACGCGCAGTGGCAGGAGGTGGAAAAACAAAAGCTGGCGCTTGATGAACGGCGTATTCGCTTAACCGAGGAAAAAGGCGGCATACAGCAACAACTTAGTCACGCCCGGCAGGCGCGGGACAGGCTATTGACGCGCAGCGCGGAAAAATTGACCGAGGAGGAGCAGGCGCTGGCGCAGCGGCAACTGGGCGATGAAGCGCTCGGTCTGGGCACGCTGGATGAGGTGGAGCGTCGGCAGCTCGACCGAATTGACAATCTGATCGGCGCCACGCTGGGTAAACAACAGCAGTGCGAAAAAGATCTGATCCGTCAGATGGGCCTGGCGAAACAGAAAGACACCGGCGCACTGGCGGAAAGCGGCACCGAACTGAGCGACATCGACGACTATCTGGCGCGGTTGCGCGTGCTCAGCGACGAAGCGCTGCCGGAGAAACAGCAACGCTTTCTGACCTATCTCAACCAGTCGTCCGATCAGGGCGTCACGCAGCTGCTGATGGATATTCAAAACGAAGTCAACCGCATTGAGGAACGCATTGCGTCGTTGAATCAAACCTTGCAGCGGGTCGACTTTCAGCCGGGGCAATACCTGCGTCTGGAGCCGCGGCAGATTGCCCATGAACGCTTGCGCACCCTGGAGCAGGCGCAGCGTCATCTGCGTTCGGCGGCGCTGAAAGACGATCTGGGAGAGAGCCACTACCGGGCGTTGCAGCAACTGATCGATATTCTGAAAGAGGCCAGCGAAAACCGCAAAACGGTCGGCGCCCGGGCGCTGCTCGATCCCCGTTATCGATTGCAGTTTTCGGTGTCGGTGCTCGATAGGGAAACCCATGCCCTGCTGGAAACCCGTACCGGATCTCAGGGCGGCAGCGGCGGCGAAAAAGAAATTATCGCCAGCTATGTGCTGACCGCCTCGCTCAGCTACGCGCTCTGCCCGGACGGCAGCAGCCAGCCGTTATTCGGCACCATTGTGCTGGATGAAGCCTTCTCGAAAAGTTCGCAGGCGGTGGCGGGCAGAATCATCTCCGCCCTGAGCGAATTCGGCCTGCATCCGCTGTTCGTCACCCCCAACAAGGAGCTGCGCCTGCTGCGCAACCACACCCGCTCGGCCATTGTGGTGCACCGCAAAGGATTACAGGCCACCCTCGCCTCGCTGAGTTGGGAAGAGCTCGATCAACACGCCAGACAGCGGAACTAGCACCATGAAAAGCCCGCAGGAGCTACAGCGATTTCTGGCGCGGCAATGGCAGTCGGCCGAGGTGCGCGAGCAGCGCTTATCCGGCGACGGCTGGCCGTGGCGCCTGACCATCGGCCGCCCCTCGGCGCGTTTGTTCACCGAACAGACGGCGCGGGTGCGGGAACATATTCAGGCATGGCGCGCCGTAGGCATCGGCGCAGTGTGCGACGAGCAATACCGCTACCGCAGCGGCGGCGAGCCGGTTGCGCTGCCCGGCGTATGGCAACTGGCCTCGCCCGACGAATGGGTGGCCGCGACCGGCGACCGGCAAATCGCCCAGGAATACCGGCAGCTTACCCTGTTGCTGTCGCATATCGATCGGCGCTTCCACCGTCTGTTCATCCGCCAGCGTTCTTTATGGCGAGGCAAAGACAATGCGGAGACGCTCGCCGCCTGCGCCGCCGCGCTCAAACTCACGCCGGGCTGCGCCAACGGCATGCCGCTGCGCGCCCTGGCGTTAAATGAGATCGATAGTAAATTTTTTGAGCGCCACCAGCGTTTACTCACCAGCCTGCTGGATGTGCTGTATCACGGACGGGCCGGCAGCGAGGGGTTGACGGCATTTTTAGGCGCCAGCGCTGAAGCCGCGCACTGGCTGCTGCTGGTGCCCTTGGCCCCCGGATTGCTGCCGTTCGCGCAGCTGCGGGTCAGAGCGCAGGAGTTAAGCCGCGGCGCGCTGCCCGCCGGCCGGATCTTGCTGATCGAAAACGAACGGTGCCTGCATCAATTGCCGCCGCTGGCGGATACCATCGCCATCCTCGGCGCCGGGCTGGATCTGGAGTGGCTGGATAGCGCGCAGCTGCGCGCCAAACGGCTGGCCTACTGGGGCGATATGGATAGCTGGGGGATGACGATGCTGGCCAAGGCCAGACAATACCAGCCGACGATTCAGGCGTTGATGATGGATAAAACCTGCTTCGAACGCTACGCGCCGGACTACGCGGTGGCCGAACCGGAGCCGGCTCAGGCGCTGCCCTCCCCTTACCTTACCAACGAGGAACGGGAGTTTTATCGCTATCTACAGCGGCAGGAGAAAGGCCGGCTGGAACAGGAGCGCCTGCCCGCCGAGCTGGTGATGGCGACGTTGCGTCAATGGCATCAATCAACGCAATAGATTACGCGTTAAGCCTTTTATCATCGCCGCGCGCCAACGGCGTCGCGGCCTATGGTTCACATCGCCTGAGCGGTCAGCAGATCAACGTCGCTCGCACCGGCGACGCGCTCGATATAAGCGGCGACGGCCGGGCCGAAGCTAACGCCCTGCACAATGGTCAGCGAGCGGAGGACGGGGAACAGAATAAAATCGCTGGTGGAGATATCCCGCTTATCCGCCAGCAACGGTTCAAGCTGCGCCAGCTGTTGCTGAACCTGGGATAGCAGCGCGGGCGTGTCGGCCAGCAGCGCGTTCAGGTCGCCGAAGGCTTTTTCTTCCCGTTGCCGGTAAGCCGTACGGGCCTCGGCGGTGGCGAGTTCTTTAAAATCGGCCCTGGTGAAACGCGGCACCGCCAGTTTGAAAACCGCGCCGGAGGTGGCCTGGCACCAGGCTTCAATCGCGGGATCGACGGGTTTATCCGCAATTAAGGGCGTTTTCAGGCTATCGATATAGTGCACGATATCCATGCTTTCCGGCATAAAGCCGCCATCGTCTTTTTGCAGAATAGGCACCACCTTGCGCCCAACCATACTCGTAGGGGTGGCAACGTCTCCCTCCATAATGACGGACAGCTCAAACGGTATCTTCTTTAGTCCGAAAATCATTCTGGCCCTGACGCAAAACGGACAGTGTTCATAGATGAAAAGCTTCATTGCATAACCCCTTGATGATGTAAAACGTCGGGATACGGCTTTATCCCGACAACCACATCGTCAGAGTAATACCAGCAATAAGCGGCGGTAAAGAAAATGTAGCCCGATAGTTGCGGCGCCAGCGGCCCGGCGGCGTTATTTACCTTCAGCGCAGTTGAATCAGCGTCAATATGCCGCCGAATACCGCGCCGGTATCGATATAGAGCTGATTAAAAAATATCAGGGGTTTGTGAAGCGGCGTATGGCCGAAGATAAACAGATGCGCGCCGGCGATGCGCCGGCCCTTCCCCGCCATGGCTCGGGTGATGCGGGTTCGCCCCCAGACCAGCTCATCCGCATCGACCGCCTTGCCGAACGCATAGTCATCCGACGGGTAATCCGCATGGGCAATCACATAGCGGCGGCCATTGATGTCCACGTCGATAACCAGCGGCAGTTGCGCCGTTTGCGCTATCCGCCCGGCGGCTAATCGTTTCTCGGCGTCATCAAGCGCGGCATACCAGGAACCGCCATTGCGCGACCACAGCCAGCCGTTGTCCTCATTCAGCGCCTCGCGCGCCATTTGCTCATGATTGCCGCACACGGCGGTAAACCAGGGCTCGTCCAGCAGCGTCAGGCAGGCCGGGCTATCCGGCCCGCGATCGATCAGGTCGCCCACCGAGATCAGCAGGTCGGTCTGACGATTGAATTGCCGGGCGGCCAGCGCCTCCAGCAATAGCTTGTGGCAGCCGTGGATATCGCCGACGACGAATATTTTTCGGTAGTCATCCCCACTGATGGCGCGATACATCAATTTCTCCCCTCCCGCTGCCGGACATTCGCCCTCGTTGCGCGTTGAGATAAGTATGGCACTAACACACCGGGGTGAACGACTCTTCCTTGGGCTGATGCGGCGACCTCGTCAAGTCCCTGCCGCTCCGCCGCTTGCGCGCGCCAGCTCGGGGAAAAGCCCGCGCAGCGTATCGGCGATGGCCTGCCGGTCATAACCCAGTCGCTGCAAGATCGTGGCGATTTGCCGGGCGGAAATCGCATCCTGATATACCGAATGGAGCACATCGGCAATCAGCCGGGGAGTGATCGGGCTAATCAGGGCAATGTCCTTTGCCGTACCGCCCCACGCCTGAAGAATATGCTCAAGCGCCTGTTCCGGGGTCATGCCCTGCTCGTGGAGCGACGCCACCACCGTAATCAGCTTATCTTTTATTTCATTCGCCAAGGTTTGGCTCCTTGATCAACGGGAGCCCTTCCTCAATCCCCGCCGACCGACCATTTACCACAACCGGAAACCCCGTCCAGCTCCGGCTCGCCACAACCTGAAGTTGTGGCAACCACAAATAAAGGGTGTTTTTCCAATAGATCTCAGATGGTTATAGTGAAACCACCTCTTGTCGTCCCCCCAAAAACGCAACAATAACAGGGGGGATGGTCATTTGGACGCGTCCAGAGCGTTTATCCGGCCGCACCAGACCCCTTTCCCATCATACAACAGGCAGGCGATATAACCAGAAAACAGCACGAGGATTAGGTACCCCCTACAATAACAGGAAGATAACACTATGATCAGACTAAGAAAAAATACCGCTATCGGTTGCTTTCTTTTCATCTTCGGCCTCTCCCTCAGCTACGCGCAACCTGCTACCGCGCAAGAGAGCAAACTAGAAACCGACGTCGTGGTAATCGGATTCGGCGGCGCCGGCGTATCCGCCTCAGTCTCTGCGGCGGAGGCCGGACTGAAGGTGATCGCGCTGGAAAAGCAAGCCTTCGCCGGCGGCAGCACCAACTTCGCCGAGGGGCTGTTCGGCGTCGGCACCGACCAGACCCGCAGGGACTCGGTCCACATAACCCCCGAACAGGCTTACCGGACGTCGATGGAGTTCAACCAGTTCTACCGCGTCAATCCCGCGCTGGTGCGGACGTACCTGAAGGAGGCCGGCCCCACCATCCGCTGGCTGGAGAAGCAGGGCGTCAATTTCCGGCTGGGGCAGATGTCGAAGCATGAGCCGCGGGTGTGGCACGTAGTGGAAGACTACGGCAACTCCCACCACGGCGCCGCGCTGATCAAACGCATGGTGGAGCGGGCCAACGAACTGGGGGTGCAGGTGATGTACAAGACCCCGGGCAAGAAACTGATCTACCAAGACGGCGCGATCAAGGGCGTGGAAGCGGAAGACGCCGACGGCAACAAGCTCACCATCCTGGCGAAGGCGGTGATCCTGTCCACGGGCGGCTTCCCGGACAGCAAGGAGAAGGTGGCGGCCTGGACGCCATTCGATCCGGAAAAAGTGGCGCCGTTCGTTAGTCTAAATAAGACCGGCGAGGGCATCGACATGGCCAGGGCGGTGGGGGCGGATACCGTCGGGTTCGGACTCACGCTGCACCCGGGCATCAAAGGGAAAGGCATCCCGGTGGTCGGCGATCTGCAGGGCATGACTTTCGAGCCGAACCTGTGGGTCAACAAATACGGCGACCGCTTCGCTGATGAGACGATCGTGGAGAGTTTCGTCCTGGCCGGCAACGCCATCGAGTCGCAGCGCGACAGCTTCATCTGGTCCGTCTTCGATGAAAACACGGTGAAATTTGTCACCGAGCAGGGCGCCCGCATCGGGATGGGCGTCATCGTTCCGGTCATGAAAAAGCTCACCAACTTGCAAAAGGAGATCGACGACGCCATCAAGGAGGGCAACGCCAACGTCGTCAAGGCGAATACCCTGAATGAACTGGCGAAAAAGATGGGAGTAGACGCCAAACGGCTGCAGGCGTCCGTCGCCCAATTCAACCAGATCAGGGAGAAGAACGCCGACGAGGCATTCACCCGCGATCCGGCGACGGTGATCCCGGTTAACGCGCCTCCCTACTACGCGCTGCAGGTACGTCCCTACTACTTCACGACCACCGGCGGGATAAGAATTACGCCGGCGGCGGAGGCGACGGACGCCAACGACAACGTGATCAAAGGGCTTTACGTCACGGGCAGCGATGCGGGCGGGCAGTACGGCCGGACCTATACGCTGTGGGCATCGGGGTCGACCTTTTCGTTCGCGGTCACCACCGGCAGACTGGCCGGCGTGCACGCCGCGCAATACATCGCCACCCTGAAATAGCAACCCGCGCCGGAGAGAAACTGTCCTCTCCGGCGGATAACAACAACCGGGGGATATGATGATGAACACCGTGAATAAGCGGCTATGCCGGCTGGCGCTGTCGCTGATACTGACGGCCGCGCCGGCGGCGTATGGCGTGGAAAACGTCACGCCGTTGCAGCCGGGCGCGACAACCGGCAACGCGGCGGGGCTATTGCCGCCGGACGGGCTCTACTTTACGCTGAACAGCTCTTATGAAACCGGCTCCCTGCGCAACGAGGACGGCGATAAAGCCCTGACGCCGGGCGGCAGCGTCAAGCTCAAGGTGATCAGCACCGCCGCCTCTTTATTGTGGGTGCCGGGCTGGGAAGTGCTGGGCGCCCGTTACGGCGCCAGCATAGTGCAACCCCAGCGCGTCGTTCGTTCCCGCACCAACGATGGTCAGGCGGAGCACAAAGATCACTATGACGGCATGCTGAACACCTCGATCACGCCCGTGATGCTGTCGTGGGATCTGGGCCGCGGTCTGTTTGTGGGATTCGGCGCGGGAGTCAGTCTGAAGAACGGCAAGTTTGAGTATCAGTACAGCGAGGCCGAGGGCAGAAACGTCATACAGGGAAATTCCGTCGCCAATAATTTTTATATTTTCCAGCCTAATCTCGCCGTCACCTATCTGCGGGACGACTGGGCGTTCACGGTGAATAATATCTTTAATTTCAATACCCGCAACAAGACGACCGAATACCAAACCGGCCACCTCTACTATCTCGACGTCACCGCCGCCAAAACGATCAATAACTGGACGCTGGGCGCGATCGGCAACTATACCCGGCAGTTTCGCGACGACGAGATAAAGGGGCGAAAAGTCTCCGCCATACCGGGATTTCATGCGCAGGGGAAACGCACCGAATACGCCTCGCTAGGGCCGATGATCGGCTATAACTTCGGCGATTTTTCCGTTTCAGGCCGTTTTCTGTTTGCGCTGTTCGCCGAAAATGATGTGGATATGTCGATCTTCCATCTGGGGATCACCATTCCGCTGAAGTAACCCACGGCAACGCCGCGTTATGTTATCGCGGCGTTTTCCGTTTCCGACACAGCTGCGCGCGGTGAAAACCGTGCGCAATATCCCTTTTCTTAATACGCGTTTTTTATTCCTATGATAGCTGTCATATTTTGACGGAAATGGGCTGGTTACACTGTCCGTCTGTCCCCTGCACGATGACCGATGATGGTAGAGGTGGCATATGGATATCGGCACACTGAAATATTTTGTTCAGGTGTATGAGGATCGTTGCCTGACTCGTTCCGCACAAAAATTATTCATTAGCCAGCAGGCGCTGAGCAGGCAGATCCTCAATCTGGAAACCGAACTGGGCGTAACCCTGTTTCAGCGTAATTCCCGCGGCATGGCGCCCACTGAGATGGGTGACTTCCTCTATGCCAAAGCCCTGAGCGCCATCAACAGCATTGCCGCGTTGGAAAGCGATGTGCGCACCCGGCAACGGCATGAACATCCTCGTTACCGTCTCGGCTTTTCTCCCGGCACTTTGCAAATCCTGGGAGTACAGCGGGTGTTGGCGTTTCTGGCCGCCTACCAGGATGCGGACTGTGAACTGTCCGAACACACCGATATCGAATGCGAAGCGCGCGTGGATAACGGATCGCTGGATATGGCTATCACCGTCAAGCCTGGAGACAAGCCGCGACTGAGCTATACCAGCATCAAGCAGGAGCGGATCGTACTGGTGAGCAATAAGAAGCACCGTCTGGCGCGGCTGGCGCAAACGCGGCCCATCCGTCTGGCCGACATGGTCGACGTCTCTCTGATTATGCTGGATGAAACCTTCCGGCTACGGGAGACCATTTTGCAGCACCTGCGCCGGGCGGGCGTCTCTCCCCGCATCCATACCCATATCAGTCACGATCTGTATGTCGCCTATGATTTGGTCACGCTGAACCAGGGCGTTTTTGTCTTCGTCGAAGGATTGGCTCGCCCTCTGCTACGCGACGGCATGGTATGTATTCCCCTGTTGGACAGCGGCATGAAATGGGATATCGGGATGATCGTCGGCCATGAATCCGCGGCGCGTTCGCCGATACTGCTCAATTTCGTTAGCCGTTTTCAACATGAAATGCGCCAGGATGCGGAAACCTCACGCCAGACAACCGGCAGTGGCTGCCCATTATTTATCTGAAATAGCGCGCTGGTGCTGAAAGGCTCAGGAGACGGCATTTACCCCGGTGTATAATATAAGGAATTATTAAAAATAGTTTGCAACAACTCCGCGTACATTGAGTCATTCTCTTCGTTTTTTGAGATGCGATAATTCCCCAAATAAAAAATCGAATTTCATTCTGTGAGCAAAAAGGCCAAGCCATGATCACCACCGACGGTAACAATGCAGTCGCTTCTGTCGCCTGGCGGACAAACGAAGTCATCGCCATCTACCCTATTACGCCCAGCTCCACCATGGCCGAGCAGGCGGCGGCCTGGTCGAGCGACGGAGGAAAGAATATATGGGGAGACACGCCGCGCGTGGTTGAAATGCAGTCGGAAGGCGGGGCGATAGCCGCCGTGCACGGCGCGCTGCAAACCGGGACATTGGCCACCACCTTTACCTCGTCGCAGGGATTGCTGCTGATGATCCCCTCGTTGTATAAACTGGCCGGCGAACTGACGCCTTTTGTGCTGCACGTGGCCGCCCGTACGGTGGCGACCCACGCGCTGTCCATTTTCTGCGACCATTCCGACGTAATGGCGGTACGCCAGACCGGCTGCGCCATGCTCTGCGCCAGCAACGTGCAGGAGGCGCAGGATTTCGCGCTGATCGCGCAGATAGCCAGCCTGAACAGCCGGCTGCCGTTTATCCACTTTTTCGACGGTTTCCGCACGTCGCATGAAATCAACAAGATTGAACCGCTGAGCGATGACGCGCTGCGCCAGTTGCTCCCTCGGCAGGCTATAGAGGCTCACCGTGAGCGAGCGCTTACACCCGAACATCCGGTGATCCGCGGCACCGCCTCCAACCCGGACACCTTCTTCCAGGCGCGCGAAGCCGCCAACCCCTGGTATAACGCCGCCTGCCGGCACGTCGAACAGGCGATGAACGACTTCGCCGACGTCGCCGGGCGGCAGTACCGGCCGTTTGAGTACTACGGCCATCCCGAAGCCACCCGGGTTATCGTGCTGATGGGATCCGGCGTCGGCACCGTTGAAGAAGTGGTCGATACGCTGCTGACGCGCGGTGAAAAGGTCGGCGTGGTCAAGGTTCGCCTGTATCGTCCGTTTTCAGCCGGGCATTTGCTGGCGGTTATTCCGCAGACGGCGCAAAACATCGCCGTGCTGGATCGCACCAAAGAACCGGGCGCGCTGGCGGAGCCGCTCTATCTGGACGTGATGACCTCGCTGGCCGAGGCGTTCACCACGGGCGAACGCGCCTCTATGCCGCGAGCGATCGGCGGGCGTTACGGCCTGTCGTCCAAGGAATTCACCCCGCAGTGCGTGCAGGCCGTTTTCAATGAGTTGGCGCTCGCTAACCCGCGGCCGCGCTTCACGGTCGGTATCTACGATGATGTGACCAACCTGTCGCTGCCGCTGCCGACCCAGCATTTACCGGCGCATGCGTCGCTGGAGGCGCTGTTCTACGGGCTGGGCAGCGACGGTACGGTATCGGCCGCCAAAAACTCGATTAAAATCGTCGGCGACGCCACCCCGATGTTCGTGCAGGGCTACTTCGTCTACGACTCGAAAAAGGCCGGCAGCCTGACCGTCTCCCATATGCGCGCCGGCCCTCACCCCATCAACTCCGCGTACCTGATCGATCGGGCGGATTTCGTCGCCTGTCACCAGTGGCAGTTTATCGACAAGTACAGCATGGTCGAGCGGCTGAAGCCCGGCGGCGTGTTTCTGATTAACGCCCCTTACGCCAGCGACGATCTGTGGCATCGCCTGCCGCAGGAAGTACAGGCCGGCTTAAACCAGCGTCAGGCGCGGGTGTACTGTATCAACGCGGCGAAAATCGCCCGCGAGTGTCAGTTGGGCGCGCGCATTAATACCGTGATGCAGATGGCGTTCTTCCACCTGTCGCAGATCCTGCCGGGCGAGGCGGCGGTGGAAAAACTGCGTACGGCGATCGCCAAAAGCTACGGCAGCAAAGGCCAGGAGCTGGTCGAGCGCAACTGGCGGGCGCTGAGCGCCACGCTGGAAGCCCTGGCCGCCGTGCCGCTGCAAGCGGTCGATGCGCACAGCCCGCAGCGCCCGCCGGTGGTTTCCGACGCCGCCCCCGACTTTGTGAAAACGGTGACCGCCGCCATGCTGGCCGGCTTGGGCGATACCCTGCCGGTTTCCGCCCTGCCCCCCGACGGCACCTGGCCGACCGGCACCACCAAATGGGAAAAACGTAATATCGCCGAGGCGATCCCGCTATGGCGGCCCCAGCTGTGCACCCAGTGCAACCACTGCGTCGCCGCCTGCCCGCACTCCGCCATCCGCGCCAAGGTGGTGCCGGCCGAGGCGATGGAAAACGCGCCGGCGTCGCTGCAGTCGCTGGATGTCAAAGCCCGCGATATGCGCGGTCAGAAATATGTGTTGCAGGTGGCGCCGGAAGACTGCACCGGCTGTAACCTGTGCGTGGAAGTCTGCCCGGCGAAAGATCGCCAGGATCCGACGATCAAAGCCATCAATATGGAATCCCGGCTGGATAATCTGGCGGTTGAAAAAGAGAACTTCGACTTCTTTATGGCGCTGCCGGAAATCGACCGTTCCAGGCTGGAACGCATCGATATCCGCACCTCGCAGCTGATTTCGCCGCTGTTTGAATATTCAGGCGCCTGCTCCGGCTGCGGCGAAACGCCGTATATCAAACTGCTCACACAGCTGTACGGCGATCGTCTGCTGGTGGCCAACGCCACCGGCTGTTCGTCCATTTACGGCGGCAACCTGCCCACCACGCCGTGGACCACCGACGCCAACGGCCGCGGACCGGCCTGGGCCAACTCCCTGTTTGAGGATAACGCCGAGTTCGGGCTGGGTTTCCGCCTGAGCGTCGACCAGCACCGCCAGCGCGCCGTGCGTTTACTGCACGACCTGGCGCCGCAATTGCCGGCCGATTTGGTGGCCGCCTTACAGGAAGAGGCCATCGCCCCGGAGCTGCGCCGTCAGCAAATTGAGCAACTGCGAACCCTGCTGGCGACTATCGGCGGCGATAAGGCCGGCGCGCTGGCCGCCGCGGCGGATCATCTGGTGGATAAATCCATCTGGCTGATTGGCGGCGACGGCTGGGCTTACGACATCGGCTACGGCGGTCTGGATCACGTGATGAGCCTGAGCGAAAACGTCAACGTGCTGGTGCTGGATACCCAGTGCTACTCCAATACCGGCGGGCAGCAGTCCAAAGCCACCCCGCTGGGCGCGGTGACCAAGTTCGGCGAAAAAGGCAAACGCAAGGCGCGTAAAGATCTCGGCATTAGCGTGATGATGTACGGCCACGTTTATGTGGCGCAGATATCGCTGGGCGCCCAGTTGAACCAGACGGTGAAAGCCATTCAGGAGGCCGAGGCCTGGCCGGGTCCGTCGCTGATTATCGCCTACAGTCCCTGCGAAGAGCACGGCTACGATCTGGCGTTCAGCCACGATCAGATGCGCCAGTTGACCGCCACCGGCTTCTGGCCGCTCTACCGCTTCGATCCGCGTCGTACCGAGGAAGGCAAACCGGCGCTGGTGACGGACTCCCGTCCGCCGTCAACCAGCCTGAGCGAAACCCTGCTGCACGAGCAGCGTTTCCGCCGCCTGAACAGCCTGATGCCGGAAGAAACGGCGCTGCTGTATGAAGAGGCCGAAGCGGATCTGCGCCGCCGTTATGATTTTCTGACCATGATGGCGGGTAAAGCGGAGAAAAATCCGCAGGAGTGACGCGACTATCCTTTGCGACAGAGTTCTCACCCTACCCCAACCCTCCCCGGGAGTTTAGCTCCTCCCCCTGACAAGGGGGAGGCCGGGAGGGAGGGTCATTAATGTCAAAGCGCTAACCCACAAATCCATCCCCGCCAGCGCGCTTCGGCTTTTTACGAACACGACTAATGTACGCCGGTTCAATCGTTTCTTTGATAACCGAATTTTTGAAAGCAACGACTTTTGCCAGGTACGCCGCAGACTCGTCCTTGTTCATCGTGACGTCATGACAGATCCGATCGACCGGATATACGATGTGGATAGGCAAACGCATCAAATATGCCGATACTACGCCTTGGTTGTTGGACGATCTGCGCAGCACCGCTCAGGATTTACCCGTTCACTGGAACGACGATGGCTTGGCAATTAATAATACCGATTGCCGATTTCGCCAGTGAACTGCATTTACAGAGGAACGCGGCTAACTGTCTGACCCCGTTAGCGTTGTTCCCGTGGGCGTTCTCTTTTTTGTCTTAAGATAAGAGGGATTGATATGAAAGTCGCACTTGGACAGTTCGCCGTCGAACGCGAATGGCAAAACAATGTTAAAACCACGCTTGGGCTGATGTCCGACGCGCAGCGCGCGGGCGCCGATCTTCTGGTGCTGCCCGAAGGTATTCTGGCGCGAGATATCGCCAATCCCAAACTGGTGTTAACCGCCGCCCAGCCGTTGGACGGTCCTTTCGTTACCCAGCTGCTGGCGGCCAGCAAAGGCAGTCAAATGACCACCGTAATGAGCATTCATGTGCCGAACGGCACGGAAAAGGTGTGGAATATGCTCATTGCCATGCGCGACGGCGCCATCATCGCCCGGTACAAGAAACTGCATCTGTACGATGCGTTCGCCATGCAGGAATCAGAAAACGTTACCCCCGGCGATGAAATTCCACCGTTGATCGAGGTTGCGGGACTGAAGATCGGCCTGATGACCTGTTATGACATCCGTTTCCCCGAACTGGCGCGACGCCTGGTGCTGGATGGCGCGGAAGCGCTGGTGCTGCCGGCCGCCTGGGTCAAAGGGCCGTTGAAAGAGTCCCATTGGGAACTGCTGGTGCGCGCACGCGCGCTGGAGAATACCGCGTATGTCGTGGCGGTCGGCGAATGCGGGGTAAAAAATATCGGCAACAGCATGGTGGTTGATCCGTTGGGCGTGGTGGTGGTTCAGGCGCCGGAAGCGCCGGCGCTGATCTACGCCGATGTGGATCCCGATCGGCTTTCCTATGCGCGGCAAATATTGCCTGCCCTGACCAACCGCCGTTTTGAGAAACCGCGTCTGCCCAACGAATAACCCGGGAGATTTTTATCCACAGATTAAATGCTTCCTTACGGGTTGCAAAAAAGTGTGATTAGTTACACATGTTGATTCCCTCTTACGCCGTTCTGCACATATAATGCGCATCCGGTTCTATCGACCGGAATAAACCAGAATCACTATTTCTGGTATGGCATCTACCACTCAATAAAGACATGAAAATGAGTATTCGCGCGATCCTAACTTTCGTTGTGGCTGTGACGGCATTCAGCCAGGCCGCCTTTGCCGTTGTCTATCCTCTGCCGGCGGCCAACAGCCGGCTGGTGGGCGAAAACCTGGAATTCACCATCCCGACGGACAGTACGTTGCCGTTGGAGCATTTTGCCGCCCAGTTCCAGATGGGGTTGAGCAATATGATGGAAGCCAACCCGGGGGTTGACGCCTATCTGCCCACGCCGGGCAGCACCCTGACCATTCCTCATCAGTTGATTCTGCCGGACGCGCCGCGCGAAGGCATCGTGGTCAACAGCGCGGAAATGCGCCTGTATTACTACCCGAAAGGCACCAAAACCGTGGTGGTGCTGCCGATCGGCATCGGTGAATTAGGCAAGGATACGCCGATTAACTGGGTCACCTCCGTGCAGCGGAAAAAGGCCGGCCCGACCTGGACGCCGACCGCCGCCATGCATGCGGAATATGCCGCCCGCGGTGAAACCTTGCAGAAAGTTTTCCCGGCCGGTCCGGATAACCCGATGGGACTTTACGCCCTGTATGTCGGCCGGCTGTACGCCATTCACGGCACTAACGCCAATTTTGGCATCGGCCTGCGCGTCAGCCACGGTTGCGTTCGCATGCGGGCGGATGACATCAAATACCTGTTCGATCACGTCCCGGTGGGAACGCGGGTGCAGTTTATCAACGAGCCGATCAAAGCCACGGTAGAACCGGACGGTTCGCGCTATGTGGAAGTCCACCACCCGCTGTCGCGCACCGTGGAAGAGTTTAACTCCGATGTGCCGGCGCCGCTCACCATCACCCCCGCGGTGGGTAAAGTGGTGGCCGATGCCAGCGTCAATCAGAGCGATATCGACAAGGCGCTGCAGGAACGCTCCGGCATGCCGCTCAAGATTAACGGCCTGATTGAAGAAAGCGCGCCGACGCTGCCGGTTGAGTCCGTCGCGGCGCCGGAAGCGGTGAATCCGGACGCTCCCGTTACGCCGCAAGCGGTAACCCCTGGCGCCGCCGACCCTGTAGCGCCGGAAACGCAGCCGCAGGATAATTCAGCTCAGATAGTTGAACCCAACGCGGAGCAAGGCTCGGCGGATCAGGACACTACGGCGCCGCAAGCGGATGCCGCGGCATCAGAGTCCAGCGCCGATCGTTCTTGATTTACCCGCCCGATGAAAAATGGCACGGACGCCATTTTCCACCTCTCCCGCGAATCATCAAATCAGCGCCGCTTCTTTCAGTTCACTCTTCAGATAGGCGTAATAAATCGGTGCGGCGATAACGCCGGATAGGCCGAACGCCGCCTCAAATACCAGCATCGCCAGCAGGATTTCCCAGGCGTGCGCTTTAATTCTGGTGCCGACAATCTGCGCATTAAGGAAATATTCGAGCTTGTGGATCAGCATCAGATACACCAGCGCGATCAAGGCGATAGGCAGGGAAATGGATAAGGCGGAGATAAACACGATGGAATTCGAAATCAGGTTGCCGATGACCGGCAATAAACCGAAAACGAAAGTCAGCACCACCAGCGTTTTCGAGAAAGGCAGATGAATGCCGAAACAGGGGAATGCGCCAAGAATAAAAATGGCCGACAGCACGGTATTTACCGCGGAAATTTTTACCTGAGCAAAAACAATGTTGCGAAATGAAGCGGACAACAGCGATACCCGACGCAGCAATTCCGCCTTCAGCAGCGGCTTTTCCGTATCGCTCTCCACATTGTATAAAGAGATAATCGCCCCCAGCACCATACCTATCAGCATGGTGACGAAACCGTGCAGGAAACTTTTCCCCATGTTTTGCAAGATAGCGATATGCTGTTGAACCCATTGCAAAAACTCGTGTTGCAGTTCTTCAACGCTGACCGGCAAATATCCCGGTAAAAACAGCATCAACTGCTGCTGGATGTCGTTAAGGATATAGGCGATGCGGGTATTAAATGCCGTGGTGTCTTTCATTTCCTGCATCAGCAACCCCACCAGGCTACCGAAAAGCAGACTCAGCAAACTGACCACCAGCGTGCTGATAATCGCCACCACCATCCAGCGGGCGCGCTTGCCGCTGATCACTTTTTGAAAATAGGGCGTCAGCAGATTAACGATTTCATAAACAAGAAAACCGGCGATAAAACAGGCTAACAGACGCAGGGGCAGCAACAGCAACAGGCCCCCCATAATAAAGAAAAAGCTCAAAAACCGGGCTTGTTTGAGATTCAGTAACTGCATGATGACGTCCCGTGTGTAAAACCAATGCTAATATGTCAAACCGACGTTTTAAACCGTCATTCTTAGCGTTTTAGCGCAGAAACACCAGCAGGTTTTTGATCTTGACGGTTATCTGTCGCGCCCCTTTCCCTTTATCGACGGCCACCCTTACCGTTTCCTTACGGATGCCTTACGGTTTCCTTATATGGCCGATAGCATAAGAATCATAACGGACAGCATATTGAAATATATTGGATATTATTTTATCCACATTAAGAAACCAGTGAATAAAAATAAGGCCGACGGCGCCAATTGCACAATAAGGAAATAAGCCGGAAATAGATCGGTAACCGATAACGGAGGGTTAATCCATTATTTTTTATAAAGTGAATGCAGTTGGAAATAACAACCGCCCTGCGTCGGGCGGACGACAACCCGAAGCAGAGCCGCTCGCGTCGCATAACGGGCGTTTAACTAGCCAGATTGGCGGGTGATTCCGTCGGCTCCTGATTCAGGATCAATAAGGACAACACCCGATTTTCAACATTCAATTTAGAGAAAGAGAGCGTACCCAGCTGCTTGCGGGTAAAGCCGTCGGACAGCAGGTCTGAAACCACGCGCGTACTTAATACGCTGGAATCAGTCATAAAGTCTTGATAAGCGAACTTCACGTTAACCGGCAGTACATCGTCAATAGAAACCGGCGTGCTCATTTCGGAGCGCAGCCCAAAATGGGCATTAAAAGCAGAATTGGCGCAAACCACCTTACACTTCTCGTCAATCACCGCGGCAGCCCGCCGTTCATTCTGAACGGGTTGACTAAGCATGCCAATGATCTCATTCCGGCCAAATATCAGACTCATTATTTCCTCTGCTTCATGCTATGTAGAAGATACCATCAAGCGCCGTCAGGCAAGCTGTGGCCTACAGTAACCCGTTGATAAGCATTCAACCCGCCGGTTCGCCGGCATAGTGTAATTATCTAAATGTATAGTTTTGGAAACCGGATGTTGCTGAATAAAAACAAAAATATAACAATTCGCCTTTTTAGGTCTGATGGACCACCGCTTCGCTTCTGCTTCTGGCCGAAAAAACGGCGTTTTGCTCACCGTATCGCCCTGCGTCGCCGATTATCCATACTTGGCTGCGCGCTGATAATCAGATAAATCCAAATAGCGGTGGCGGGTAAAAATATACTCGAAACAACGTTGTCACTATCGGCGGAATAAGAGAGATCTTTATGCTGTTTGATCGTAAAAGACGATCAAAGTGGGAATAACAATAGATATTAGCTATTAAAAACAATAGATTGATCGTTATACTCATTGAGCTACAGAGAATAATTCTTATAATTTTTCTTATTATGACATATATAACTATCAATGTCTGACCTCTACTCGGCCTTCTACTTATTTACTGCACGCTCAGGGATTATTTCAGTCATTTCTTATCTCTTTTCACCCATTGCGTGATCCATAGCTCAAAAAAGAAACAAATGTTGCCGCACCACCACAATTAACCATTCATTGACATATCCTTAACATGTTTAAGGAGAAGTGCACATGACTCAACATCATAAACATGCCATACCGGCCGCCATTGCGGAAAATGCCCTGATAAACGCCGACCAATATCAGCAGATGTATCAGCATTCCATTGACGATCCTGCCGCTTTCTGGCGTGAACAGGGAAAAATTGTTGATTGGATCAAACCTTATCAACAGGTAAAAAATACCTCATTTGATCCCGGTCATATTCGGATTCGCTGGTTTGAAGACGGTACGCTAAACGTGGCGGCCAACTGTCTCGATCGTCATCTGGCCGAACGCGGCGATCGGACGGCGATAATCTGGGAAGGCGACGATGCCAAAGAAAGTAAAAAGGTTACCTATCGCGAGCTTTACCAGTCGGTGTGCCGTTTTGCTAATGCGCTGAAATCGCTGGGAATAAAAAAAGGCGACGTGGTCGCCATCTATATGCCGATGGTGCCGGAAGCGGCGGTGGCGATGCTGGCCTGCGCCCGCATCGGCGCCGTTCACTCGGTGATTTTCGCCGGCTTTTCTCCGGAAGCCATCGCCGGACGCATCATCGACTCCAGCGCCAGACTGGTGATTACCGCCGATGAGGGTATCCGCGCCGGACGCGTTATCCCGCTCAAGAAAAACATCGATGAAGCGCTGAAAAATCCGGGCGTCAAAACCATCGCCAACGTTATCGTTTTCCGTAGAACCGGGAAAGAAACGCAGTGGTTCGACGGCCGCGATCGCTGGTGGCACGATCTGATCGAACAGGCCGACGATCGCTGTCCGCCGGAAGAGATCAACGCCGAAGATCCGCTGTTTATCCTCTATACCTCCGGCTCCACCGGCAAGCCAAAAGGCGTGCTGCATACCACCGGCGGCTATCTGGTGTATGCGGCGCTGACCTTCAAATATGTTTTCGACTATCATCCGGGCGATATCTATTGGTGTACCGCCGACGTCGGCTGGATCACCGGCCACAGCTATCTGCTGTACGGCCCGCTGGCCTGCGGCGCCGTTACGCTGATGTTCGAAGGCGTGCCCAACTGGCCGGACGCACGGCGCATGGCGCAGGTGGTCGATAAACATCAGGTGAATATTCTCTACACCGCCCCCACGGCGATCCGCGCCCTGATGGCGGAAGGCGACAAAGCCATTGAGGGCACCTCGCGCGCTTCGCTGAAAATCATGGGTTCCGTCGGCGAGCCGATCAACCCGGAAGCCTGGGAGTGGTACTTCAATACCATCGGCAACGGCAAGTGTCCGATCGTCGATACCTGGTGGCAGACGGAAACGGGCGGCTTTATGATCACCCCGCTGCCCGGCGCCATCGAAGCCAAACCCGGTTCGGCGACCTATCCCTTCTTCGGCGTTCAGCCGGCGCTGGTGGATAATCTGGGCAATCCGCAGGAAGGCGCGAGCGAGGGCAATCTGGTAATTACCGACTCCTGGCCCGGCCAGGCGCGCACCCTGTTCGGCGATCACGACCGCTTCGAGCAAACCTACTTTTCCACCTTTAAAGGCGTGTACTTCAGCGGCGACGGCGCCCGTCGCGACGAAGACGGCTACTACTGGATCACCGGCCGCGTCGATGACGTGCTGAACGTATCCGGCCATCGGCTGGGAACGGCGGAAATCGAATCCGCGCTGGTGGCTCATCCCAAAATCGCCGAAGCGGCGGTGGTGGGCATCCCGCACAGCCTGAAAGGCCAGGCGATTTATGCCTATATCACGCTGAATCACGGCGAAGAGCCCTCCGGCGAACTGCATACCGACGTCCGCAACTGGGTACGTAAAGAGATCGGGCCGATCGCCACCCCCGACATCCTCCACTGGACCGACTCGCTGCCGAAAACGCGATCGGGCAAGATCATGCGTCGTATTCTGCGCAAAATCGCCGCCGGCGACACCAGTAATCTGGGGGATACCTCAACGCTGGCCGATCCCGGCGTCGTCGAAAAGCTGCTGGAAGAAAAGCAGGCTATGAGCGCCTCTCCCCAATGATCCTCTGACGAAACACGCTTCGCCCCACCTGGCGTTCGCGCCGGGTGGGCGCGACGGCCTTACACAACGCAGCCCCAGCAACAGATTACCGGAGACTTACGATGAATGACGCCATTTATCAACGGATTGAAAGTAACCCGCTGTTCAGAGAACTGGTGAATAAACGACAGCGCTTCGCCACCTTGCTTTCCCTGATCATGCTGACGCTTTACGTCGGCTTTATTCTGCTGATCGCCTTCGCGCCGGGCTGGCTGGGAACGCCAATCGCGCCCGGCGCCAGCATTACCCGGGGTATTCCGCTTGGCGTGGGGTTGATTGTGATCTCCTTTGTGCTGACGGGCATCTATGTCTACCGCGCCAACGGGGAATTCGATCGCCTGACCAAACGGTTACTGGATGAGGTAAGGCCATGAAAACGCGCTTCATTACGCTGTTCGGGCTGCTCGCCTCAGCGCCGGCGGCGCTGGCCGCCGATGCCCTGACCGGCGACGTTCAGCGTCAGCCGTTGAATATCCAGGCCATCGTCATGTTCCTGCTGTTTGTCGGCGCCACGCTGTATATCACCTACTGGGCCTCCAAACGCACGCGCTCGCGCAGCGATTATTATACCGCCGGGGGGAATATTACCGGCTTTCAGAACGGGCTGGCCATCGCCGGCGACTATATGTCGGCGGCGTCCTTTCTGGGGATCTCGGCGCTGGTTTACACCTCCGGCTATGACGGCCTGATCTACTCGCTCGGTTTTCTGGTCGGCTGGCCGATCATTCTGTTTTTAATCGCCGAACGCCTGCGCAATCTGGGACGTTACACCTTTGCCGACGTGGCGTCATACCGGCTAGGGCAGAGACCGATCCGCAGCCTGTCCGCCTGCGGCTCGCTGGTGGTGGTGGCGCTGTACCTTATCGCCCAGATGGTCGGCGCCGGCAAGCTGATCGAACTGCTGTTCGGCCTTAACTACCATATTGCGGTGGTGCTGGTGGGGATCCTGATGGTGATGTATGTGATGTTCGGCGGCATGCTGGCCACCACCTGGGTGCAGATCATCAAGGCGGTGCTGCTGCTGTTCGGCGCCACCTTTATGGCCGTGATGGTGATGAAATCCGTCAACTTCAGCTTCGACAGCCTGTTTAAGCAGGCGATGGCCGTCCATCCGCAAGGGGCGGCCATCATGAGCCCCGGCGGACTGGTATCCGACCCGATATCCGCGCTGTCGCTGGGACTGGGGTTAATGTTCGGCACCGCCGGTTTGCCGCATATCCTGATGCGCTTCTTCACCGTGAGCGACGCCAAAGAGGCGCGCAAAAGCGTGTTCTACGCCACCGGCTTTATGGGCTATTTCTACTTTCTGACCTTTATTATCGGCTTCGGCGCCATCCTGCTGGTCAGCGCCAACCCGGACTTTAAGGATGCGGCCGGCCAGCTTATCGGCGGCAACAACATGGCGGCGGTGCATCTGGCGGACGCGGTGGGCGGCAACTTCTTCCTCGGCTTTATCTCCGCCGTCGCCTTCGCCACCATTCTGGCGGTGGTGGCGGGGTTAACGCTGGCGGGCGCCTCGGCGGTTTCCCACGATCTCTATTCCCACGTCATCAAGAAAGGGAAAGCCACCGAGCGCAATGAGCTGAAAGTCTCGAAAATCACCGTGCTGGTGCTGGGCATCGTCGCCATCGCGCTCGGCATTCTGTTTGAAAACCAGAACATCGCCTTTATGGTGGGACTGGCCTTCTCCATCGCCGCCAGCTGTAACTTCCCGATTATTCTGCTGTCCATGTACTGGTCGAAACTCACCACCCGCGGCGCGATGGTGGGCGGCTGGGCCGGGTTGCTGACGGCGGTGATCCTGATGATCCTGGGGCCGACGGTATGGGTGAAAATCCTCGGCCACGCGACGCCCATCTATCCGTATGAATACCCGGCGCTGTTCTCGATGCTGGCGGCCTTTATCGGTATCTGGCTGTTCTCGATAACGGATCGCTCGGCAAGCGGCCAGCAGGATCGCGCCCGCTTCCACTCGCAGTTTGTGCGTTCCCAGACCGGGGTCGGCGCCTCGCGCAGCGGCGCGCATTCGGGGTAGCGCCAAACTTTTACAACAACCTGTGACGCGCCAGGCGTCACAGGTTGTTACCGGCAGCCTCCGTCTCATTAAGCGCCACCGCGTAGGTATGCACCTCGCCGTGCATATTGGAGCGAAATACCAGATAGTCGCCGTCCGGGGTAAAGGCCAGGTTTGGCTCCAGGCGATAATCATGGGCGGACATATCCACCAGCCGCCGGCAGCGCAGTACGCCCGGATCGATCAGGCTATCCGCATTCGCGGCGGAAATGCCGGCGACGTCCGGTATGCTTTCCGGCACCAATAATGAAATCCACTTGCCGTCCGGGGCGTGCGCCACCATCTCTCCATCGCCGCCGTCGCCGGCGAAATATCGGCCGTCGGAGGAAAGAGTAAAGTGTACCGACCAGCTATCGCGTTCCAGCGCATACCACCGCCGTCTGCCGCTATGCAGCTCATAACCCGCCAGCCAGAACACCTCGCCGCGCGGCGTTTGCAGGTCATACCAGATGGTATTGCCGTCGGGGCTGAAAAATTCATGTCCCGCGATTTCCATATTCATCGCGCGCGTGTGGATTTTGCTCAACGCCGAACCGTCGGTACGAATGGTCCAGATACGGTCCACTTTGTGCCACGGCCCTTCATGGCAGAACAGAATCTGCCGGGGATCGGTGGGCGAAAACTGTAAATGATTAAGCCAGTCGGTGGCCTGATGAACATCCCGCCGGGTTCCCGAGGCCACATCAACCACGAACAGGGTCATCGGCAGACGCCGTTCCAAGCGCTGATTGATATGCACCTCTTTTTGTTCGGCAAAGGTCAACGGCCGCCCGGTGTGCGGATGATACATCTCCGAGGCGACCATCCATTCCCCTTGCGGATTGGCATGACCGCCGGCCGCGTCGGAGACGGCGGCGGTGAAAATATCGTTGAACGCCTTATCCTGCCCGGTTTCGCTCCCCAGCAGCAGCGTTTCGTCGGCGTTCAGGGCGCTCACCGTTTCGCCCGGCGTCAGCCGATAGTGCCGCGCCGTCTCGCCGGTCAGCAGGTGCAGAGAAAACACCGCCCGCTGCCCGTCGACTTCATCGATATACCACAGGCGGGAAGTGCGTCTGCCCACCATCAGGATCTCCGCCGTCGGACTGGGCAGAACCAGCGTATTGCGCCGCGTCCGTATATCAATAGCGGCGATACCCTGCGGCGTCGTCACCACCATTAATTGACCGTCGCGGCTGAACGCATTTTGATGGAAATAGAGCGACGAGGTTCCCGCCAGCTCCGACAGCCGGATAATTCTTCTGCCGGTTACGCCATCGCGCCATTCGCGCGGGACGGCGCTGTTTCCGCCCAACGCCGCTTGCCGTGCTTTTTTCATATTTTCCTCTCCGCCGGTTCCAGCGCCCGCTCGGTTGCGTCCGCCTGCCAGCATTGTTCATAAGGCAACCCGGTCAGTTCTTCCACCGCGGCGCGCGTCGGCGCATCGACCTGCGCCTTGTGTCCGCCCTGTTTCAGGCGGGATATTTCCTGCAATATCAGCAGGTGATTATCCCGGTTAAGCCGAAAACGCCGGGAAACGATAATCCCCCACAGGCCGAAACAGAGCGGCACCACGGTATAGATAACAATAATGCTGTTAACGGTGATCTGAGGCTGCACGTCAACCCCCTGTTGAAACCCCGTCGCGGAGAGCACCGCCCCCAGCGCAAACATAATCGACGCCTGAATCACCGTATCCACAAAATTGAACACGCCGGAAAAAAGCGCCTCGCGCCGTTCGCGGGTGACCATTTCATCGACGTCGGGGATAAAGGACATCAGGTAAAAGGAGGCGTTGGCAATCCCCGTTTTGCCGAAGTTAAGAATAATGGTGAGCGCTATCAGCCAGATTTCCCCATGCGCGGGACGTAAGATCGCCAGACAGGCAAAGGCGGCGAAGACGATCACCGTGACGTAGGCTCCCAGACGGAACGACCTGGCCCCGTCGGTTTTGATGGTGTACCACATAAAAAAGGATAAAAATAACAGCCCCAGCAGATAGGCGATGCTATTGGCGCCCGCCACCACCGTCGGGCTCATCATCATGACGAAAATGATGAAATAGGTATTCACATAGCCCGAGATAGTGCGTTCCGAAATTTGCGCGATAAACATCGCCAGCAGCTGGCGGAAGGCTTTTACCCGCAGGGTGGATCCCAAATCGCGGAAGATCATTTTCATCTCCTGCCAGGCGCCGACGCCGGAGACAAAATGCAGCTCTTCCGCCGGTCGTTCAAAACTCCACAGATATTGCAGCGATAGCGCGGCGCAGGCCAGGACATTACACACCACCATGGTCCAGGTGAACGCCGCCATATCTTTGCCAAACCACAGAAACATCACGCCGGGCAGGGCGGAAATCGCCGTGGTGGCGATGGCTCCCACCGCCTGTTTCATTCCCTCGATTTTGGCGCGCACCGTCGAGTCGGTGGTCATTTCCGTCGTCAGGGTCGGAATAATGATCTGGGGAATGCGCAATACGCAGTTATACAGAATATAAACCACGTAATAGTAGGCGACGCCCATACCCGGCAGCCATACCAGAGGAAATAAAATGGTATGTACCGGGATAATCATTAATAACCAGAAGCGGCGGCGGCCAAATTTTTTCCCCAGCCGGGTTTGACCGAATTTATCGGAAAAATCGCCGAAGAACAGCGAGAAAAAAGCGCCGGCCAGTTTACTGATGGCGAACAGCGTCCCTACCGCCATAATCGACAGTCCGGCGTAGGTGGTGTAATAGTACATCAACCAGGCGGACAGCACATTCTGCGTCGCGGCGATAAAAATATTAACCGAAGAAACGCCGAAGTAATTCTTTAAGGTAATCCGTCTTATTATTTCCGGCATGGTAATACCCTCCCCCGCAGGGATAAAGTATAAAAATAGTATTTCAGTGAGCGCCGATTATTTAAAGGTATAAGCTACCCCGGCGCGCAGCCTAAGCTGCCGCTCGCTGGATTGAGAAGAACGATTGATATCGCCAAAGCTGATGTAGGGACTCCACTCCTTTTTATCGCCCAGCGCATAGTTGAACTGCAATTCCTGTTCATAATTATTTTTCTTTTTGGCGAATAAATTTTCATCGCCGTGCTGAAAAATGATTTTATAGGTGGTGGTCAGATCGCCGCTTCGATAACGTAAATAACCGTCTACCCGATTAACGGTGCGATGCTTATTGGTGGTACACACCGTCCCCACGTTGGTGCATTTGCTATCGTGCGCATAATCGGTCAATTCCAGACGATATAATCCGCCGATCGACCAGCTATCATTGATTTTATACCAGGGCGACACGCCGAATTTCCACTCGGTGCGCGTGGAGTTAAACTCCGGCTGGAATAACGGCGATATCGTCCAGTTGCCAAACTGATATTTTTTAGCCAGCGTCATTTCCACCGCGTTTAATACCGGATCTTTATAGGCTTTATCCTTAACGTTGGAACCGCCGGTTTTAAACTTGGTTTCCACCGCAAATGAATAGTCATTGGGGAGTTGCGTCGCCAGCGTCAGCTTATCGTAGTGCGTCCGATCCCGTAGTCGGTATTCATGCCGATAATCCATCGACACATTTCTTAATATCACATCGGCGCTCGCCTGCCCGACAAAAACCAGCAACAGGGAAACCGAAATAAATGCTTTATTTGAAGTTTTCATTATTAGTCCATTATTAATAATTTGTAGGATTTATCAGGAAGTTAAGGGATATTACTCTTCGCTGAACGTGACGATGTCATACATCAGGCTACCGCCCTGCAATTTAAGCGAGACGCGATTATTTCCGTTGCGCAGTAATTCGGCGTCGACGGGAATCCGCTCGAGATGATAACGGCCGCTTTTTAACGCCCCGCGATAAATGGCTTTATCATTCTCATATTTCAGCGTCGCCGCGGTTTTGCCATTAACCAGCACCGCCAGTTCAGGCGTGGTGGCGTCGGTCATGCCGAAATTACTGGCCGCGGCCAGGGAAATATTCAGGTAGTAGGTTTTCTTTTCCGGACGCATGGCGAAGCGAATATCCCATGTTCCCGGTTTGATCTGGGCGTAATACCAGTCCCGCTGATAGTCGCTGCGGCCGATATCAAAGATCAGATCCGCCGGCACCTCATTCTGCCAGCGGTAATTACGCGCTTCATTGCCGAAGCGGAACTCGCCGGCCTGACGATCCGCCTGCCCGATGGCCCAGATAACCGACGGGGCGGCGGGAATGGCGATATCCGGCAGCCGTTGGCTCTCACCGGCGATAGTTACCCTTTGCCGCGCCAGCACGCCGGGTTGAGTACCGCCGTTGGCATAGACGGTTAGCTGATATTCCCCGGCTCTCACCTGGTCGAGGCGGAATTTACCCTGGCTATCCGTGGTCGCCTGGTAGGAATAACCGCGCGTCTGCAAATCAAAAGGCTCGTCCGGTGATGAAGAAAGCACCACCGTCGCCGGCCGTTGCGCGCTCACCCGTCCGCTGACCTGGGTGCGATCCACGGCATAACGCGCATCGTTCACCCAGCGATAAGGCCAGGAGACTTTTTCCGTCGCCGACCGGCGCCGGGCATCGGCTATCACCTGCCGTTCATCGCCCTGATTGATATACAGCAACCACGGGCCGTAGAATTTCTTCCAGCCCGGCGTGGCGATCATATCCGGGGTGCCCAAATGCGCGCCGGTCATATAATTCAGAATAATGGCGTCCTGATGGACCAGCAGATCCTGTTTGAGCGCGTCGCCGGAAAAATACTCGGTATTGCCGTGAATCAGCCAGGCGCCCACGCCGTGGCCGAAGACTCCCCAGAAAGGCGTCTGTCGCATATAACCGGCAAAATCATATTTGGAATAGACATGGCCGTCAGGTAAACGCCAGGTTTCATCCTGCACCTTCGGTAATTGTTCAAGCTGGCCGTAAAGCAACGGCTTCCCCACGCGGGCGCCGTTATAAATATGATCGAGCCG
The DNA here is from genome assembly GCF_023347575.1 of Brenneria tiliae. Lineage (NCBI taxonomy): Bacteria > Pseudomonadati > Pseudomonadota > Gammaproteobacteria > Enterobacterales > Pectobacteriaceae > Brenneria > Brenneria tiliae. The sequence goes on from NZ_JAKPCB010000098.1 coordinate 62,637, forward strand.
TGCCGGGTCGAAACGGTATACGTTGCGCAATTCACTGACTTTCACATCCTGGGCGCCGCTATTTTCCGCCACCACATAGCTGTAAATACCGCTAACGCCGCGGCGAATAATCAGATGATATTCGAGGCGCAGCAGCCCTTCTTTATCATCAATATAAGCAATATGGGCCATATCACGGCTGTTGCCGATCACCTCGACTCGCTCGGGAGTGAAATCCTTTACCCCTTTAACGTAATAATCGAGATAAGCGCTGCGCGTCTTACTGGGATCTCGCTGCGCGCCGGAAAGATTGGTAATAATATTTACCCCGTCTTTAATAATGCTCGCCGCGCTGCCGTCCTCCCCGAACTCAACCTTTAGCAAGCCATTATCCAATACCGCGTTCATACCGGTAACGGATAAGGATACGGCGTTATTCTGCGTGCAATAGCCATAGGGCGCCAGCACGGTACTTATTATTAGCAACAAGGTGCTTTTCTTCACGGTCAATCCTCCTGATATTCAGCGTAACGGCCAAAAATCCCCGCAGAACGGCCTATTTTTTGAGGAATGCTATTTCTGTAACCACGCTGGCGATTGGAAAAATAGTGAATCATAAAAAAGGGAACCGCGCGGCAACGAAAAACAGTTAAAAAATTGTGGAATTAAAGCCGCTTTACTTAAAACGCTAATATTGATGGTTCCCCACACGGCTGAATTATAATAGGGTATGAAAGCAGGTATTGCCTTTACATTATTGCCATATTAATATTTCATCAGGCAGCCAAATGAAGATTGACATGATCCATCTCTCAGAAATAACAATTGAATTATCCGACATTACGACGCTATTTTATTAATTAACGTTAAATCATCCGTTATTCCCACAGGCGTAGATAATCTTCCCCAGGCTGTACGCTATTTTTGCGAAGCGCCACCGCTTGGCCGCCGTTATTTATCCGCTATGGTGCTGAAAGAACGCGGATCGGAGCCGCTCTTCCCGTCTTTATCGCGCCGCCGCGGGAAATTATAGGTTTACACCTATATAGCATATAAGCTATATTGACTAAGGAAAGTTATGTGGACGATCGAAACCACCGACACCTTAGCAGACCACGAGTTTTCTGCTCATCTGGAGAAACTCAACAAAAGCGGAGAGTAACAGTATGGCAAGAACACTCGATCAAATGCTGGAGCGAGAAAATCCTGCGGTGGTTGCCAAAGCGCGGGTCAAAGCGGACGAGATGTTGCTGAACATCCATCTGGCGGAGATTCGTGAGCGGGTGCAGAAAACCCAGCAGGACGTCGCGCTGGCGCTTGGCATCAAACAGCCAACCGTAGCCGGTATGGAAAAGCGAGGCCGCGACCTGAAACTGTCCACGCTGAAGCGTTACGTTGAAGCCACCGGCGGTAAACTGCACCTCGATATCGAGCTGCCCGACGGCACCCGCTACGGTTTTTCCGTCTGAGTCCTGTTAATGCCGCCTCGCCATGTGCGGCATGGCTTATCGCAAGGCGCTGCCGGCGGATAACCGCGCGGCGTTAAAACGCCAGTTCCCGAATCAGCACCGCCGAGACCACCTTCCAGCCGCGTACCAGCAGGCTTTGCGCTTCGCCGTCCATGACCACCGTGCCGGGTAAAACCTGGCGCTGGCCGCGGCCGCCGTCGGACAGCCGCAGCAGCACCCGGTAAACCGCCTGCTCAGGGTGCAGTTTGCGCTGCCCATCGCTCAGCGTGGCGATATCGCCGCCGTAGGTCGAGGCCAGTTCGGGTACGGCGCTCAAATCGCGGGTGGCGGTATGATCGATATCCACAATGGTCGCCGGCAACGCCGGACTGCCGACATCCCGCGGGTAAAAATGCCCCTGCCCGCCCGTCTTCAGGCGCTGCCAGTCTTTTTCCGCCACAAAGGCTTCCACCAGTCCCCCCCCCGGTTTGGCGATCACCGCCAGCCATTCCCCCTGCGCCAGCCACTCGCCGGCCGCCAGCGGCGCGGCGATATCCGCCACCACGCCGTCTATCGGCGCGCGCACCGTCAATTGCGCCGACTGTCGTTGCAGCACGCTGAGCTTTTGCCGCGCGGCGTCGCGCTCCTGTTTCACCCTTTGATGTTCCGCCGCAGCCTCCTTGTTGAATACCTGAAACGCGCCCTGCCAGTTCAGCGTGGCGATTTGCCGTTCCAACTGCCGCCGTTCATGCAGCAAGGCATCGGCCGACAGCGTAAACAGCACGTCTCCCGCCCGCACCGGCTGCCCGACCTGCACGTCAATGCTGTTTATCATCGCGGGCAGCGGCATATACAGGCTGCTTTGCCCTTCGGCGCGCAGCAGCGCCGGGGCATAAACGCCGCGCTGCCAGGGAAGCGTCAACAGCAGCAGTAAAATAGCGCTCAGCGTCAGCGTAACCAGCATGTTCCGGTTCATACGATAATCCTTGCGGCGTTTGCTCCATTCGCGCACTTCATTCACGACGGGCATCACCACGAAATAGCCAATTTCAACGGCGAACAGCAGCATCCCCAGCAGCTTGAACGCCATGTGATAAACCAGTATGGCGATACCGGTAAACAGAAAGAAACGATAGATCCACACGCAGAAGGAGTAGCCCACCAGCGTGCGCCGCAACCAGCGCGGAAATGGCTCCGGCGGTTCGTCCCCCAGTCCGAACAGCCACTCGCGCAGCTTCCAGCGCGCCATGGCGAAGCCGCGGTTTTGCAGATTCGGCATCTGCAGCCAGTCCGACAGCAGAAAATAGCCGTCAAAACGCATCAACGGGCTGAGATTAATCGCCAGCGTCATGATCCAGGTGGTGGTGGCCAGCATAAATGCCGCGCTGCGCAGCATGCCGTCCGGCAGAAAGCTCCAGGCCAGCGTCGCCCAGGCGGCCAGCGTCAGTTCGGTCGCCATGCCGGCGGCGCCGATCGCCATGCGCTGCCGGCGGCGGGTCAGCTTCCATGAGCCGGAGGTATCGGTGTACAGCACCGGCATCATCACCAGAAAGGCCACCCCCATGGCGGCGACCTTGGCGCCGAAGCGCTTGCAGGTATAGGCGTGCCCCAGCTCATGCAGAACTTTGGTAAAACAGAGCGTCAGGCCCGCCAGCGCCGCCCCTTCCAGGGTAAAAAAATGCAGAAAGGTATGCTTGAAGGTTTCCCACTGCCGCCCGGCCAGAAACAGCCCCAGCAGCGCGGCAATCAGCGTCAGATTTAAAAAGAAGCGGCTGAAAAAAGGCGCCACCCACGGCAGGGTACGGTGCAGAAAGCGATCCGGGTGCCACAGCGGAATGCGAAAAAACAGATAATTCTTCAGCAGCTTGCGCCACAGGGAAACCCGGCTTTGCGCCAACTGTCGCCCAAACTGCGCCAGCGCCTCATCGCCCGCCGCCCGCGTCAGATTATTGGCCTGCAAAAAACGGCTGAAATGCGCCACCTCGCCGTCATCGATATTCAGCGGCGACGTCCGGCGAACGGCGGCGACGATCTTCTCCGCCTCGCCCAGCGACCAGTGCGACAGCATCGCCATCTCCGCCCAGCCGATGCGGAAAAACAGACCGCGCAGCGGATCCTCCAGCGTCCAGCTCGGCGATCCGTCGCGGTTGGCGGGTCCGGCATGCAGGATCAGTTCATCCCGCAGCGGGCTAAGCCGCGGAGCCGGACTCTGGTTCATATTGTTTATGGCGGACGCCGGCAGCCCCTGCGTCATCACACGCCCAGCCAGACACGCAGCGTAGCCAATGGCTTACGCAGCAGGTAGACGATCAGCACCGTGCGCTGACCGTACACTTTCGCCGTGCCTTTCAGACCGACGCGCAATTGCGCGTCGTCCCGGGTAAAGCGGGCTTTCAGCCGATAGGCCATCACGTTGTCCGGCGTCGGCGCGGCGCGGTAGCCAATCTGCTCCAGTTGCGCCCGCTGCGCCGCATTCGGCGCGACGTTGAGAAACAGACGCACCTCCGCGCCCTGCTCCAGGGCGATGGCGTCGGCCGCCGGCAGCTGGATTTCCAGCTCAACATCGCGCGGATCGGCGATCATCATGATCCGCTCTCCGACCGCCACCGACCGCCCGATCCAGTCGCTGGCGTCGTCAAAGATCGCCACGCCGTCGCGCGGGGAGACCAGCTGCATGCGTTCCAGCTGCCGTTGCAGAAAGTCCATCTCGCTCTGCGCCTGTTCGCGCCGGCTTTGCAGCACCGCCAGGCTGGCTTTGCTATTGGCGTCAAACAGCGCCTGCTGCTGCGCCTGACGGTACTGGGCGTCGGCCGTGGCCAGCGCCTGGCGCGCCGACTCCTGCCGGTTTCCCAGTTCGCGGGCATCCAGCCGCGCCAGCGGTTGACCGGCGGCGATCTGCTGATTGGGCCGCACCAGGATATCGTCCACCACCCCGGCCACCGGCGCGCGCACCATCACCGGGCGATGCGCCACGATCTCCGCCGGCGCCAGCACCGACTGGCGCACCGGGAACAGCATCATCAGCAATAGCGCCGCCGCCCCGGCCAGTATCAGACGGCGCCGTTTGGGGCGGACTTCCGTTTTGCCGCGCCGGGTTTTACGCAAACCGATCCACGCATGGGAGTACGCATCCGCCAGCTTTTCCAGCAGCAGCAGTTCGCCGGGCTGCCACGCGCTGTCGCGCGCCAGGATCAGCGCCAGCGGCGTTTCACCCTGCGGCCGCCGCAGCGGCAGCCAGAGCAAAAACGCCGGCAGGTACTCCTGCCACAGCAGTTGGTCGCTGGCGGGCAGATCCTGCCAGCTCAGGGATTGAACCGGCCGTTCCTCCTGCTGCCACCGGCGGCACAGGCGGCCGAATTCGATGCAGAACGGCGCGTTATCATCGATGGAGACCAGTCCGGACGCCGCGCGCAGGCGCTGTTTTTCACAGTCCCACAGCAGCGCCTGGCGATATTTCACCAGGCCATGGGTTTCATTAACCATCAAAAACGCCAGCTCGTCCGGCGTCTCCCGCGCTCTGGCGCGGCTTTGCAGCTGCAACAGTTCCGCCAGCAGCGCCAGCCGGCTATCCTGCTCGTTTTCCGTCTGCGCGGCGCTGTGATTGCGGGTCATGGCGCGCCGCCGCCCGCCGCCGGCGTGATTTGCGCCACCCCGCTCATTCCCGGCAGCAATCCGGCGGTGGGCTGGGTGATGCGGCCAAACGCTTTCACCGACTGGCTGACGGGATCGACCGCCGAGGAGAGGCGGCTGATTTCCGCCGCATAGCTCAGCCCGGTCTCATCCAGCGTCACCTGAAAGGCATGGCCCGGCGTTAACCACGTCAGCCAGCGGGAAGGAACGATCATTTCCAGCTCGAAGGCGCTGTCATCGTAAATCGCCAGCAGTTCCTTGCCCTCCGGCACCGACTCCCAGCGCTTGACTTTGCTTTCCGTCACCCGGCCGGAGAACGGCGCCTTGATGGCGCAGCGCTGCAGCATGGCGCGGTTGACGCCGCTTTCCGCCTGCGCCATGGATACCGCCGAACGCGCCTGATCCACCTCAGACAGGCTGATCGAGTTGAGCTTATCCAGCCGGTTGGCGATGGCCAGTTTTTTACGCGCCGCATTTTCCGCGGCGGCGGAATAGTTCAGTTTCTCCTTCAGCACCGCGCAGTCAAAGGTCAGCAGCGTATCGCCCTGTTTAAAATGCTCGCCCTCTTTCACCGCGATATCCGTCACTTTGGCCGCGATTTCGCTGGAAAGCACCGTATAACGCTGGGCGCTAAGCTGTACGCGGATATCATTGCTGTCGGCGGCCTGGCCCCACAGGGGCGTCAGCAACGCCCCCGCCAGCAGCAACCGCTGCGCCTTCATCAGTGCGATCCCCCGGCCTGCAGGGATTGCAGGTTATCCCACATATCGGTGTTTACCGTGCGGTAGGGTTTTCCGGCGATGGCGCCCGGCGGCGTAACGACCGCGGTCGGTTTGGCTGCCGGCGTCGTCGTGACGGCGACCGCCGTCGGCGCGGCCAGGGAAAGACGCGGCACCGGCACGCGGCCGGTTTCGATATTGCCGGTGGTGCGGGCAATAGTGTTGCTCAATGCGGCCAGACTGGTATCGCCGACGTTATCCGGCAGCACATCCAGACCGGCGGCCTGATACACCGCGCCTAAGGCGTTTTGTACGTCCGCAAAACTGCGGTCGCGCGCGCGGGTGGTAAGGATGGTTTCGGTGCTGACGCGCACCTGTTCCATCCGCGTTTCCGCCTGATGGCGCACGTTTAATTCGGTCTGATTAAGAATGCCGCGCTGAATGCGGGCCAGCTCCTGATAGCGGCTGAACATGCGCATACTTTGCTGATACTCCTGCCAGGCCACGTTCACCTGCGTCAGCACCGCCATACGCAGCGCCTGACGCCGCGCTTCCGCCAGATCCTCATTCGCCTGTCCGGCGCGCTTCACCGGCGACCATGACAGCACATTCAGCAGATTGCCGCTGACCTGAACCCCGGCGTTCGCCCACTGATGATTAACCAGATAGCTGTTGCTGTCGCCGTTGATGCCGGCGAACAGCGACACGCCCGGCAACAGCCGCAGCAGCGATTTACGGGTTTCCAGCACCGCATTGCGCGCCTGATAGCTCTCTTCGCGCACTTCGGGACGCTGCACCATCGAGAAGTTTTCCAGATCGTCGAGCGAGTAGGCCAGTTTCGGCGCCGTCAGGCTGCTTTCGCCGGGCACCACCACATCGAATGTGCTGGCCGGCGGCAGGTTCATCAGCGACGCCAGACGGGATTTGGCGACCACCAGATCGCTATCGACGATTTCCAGTTGGCGCACCATTTCCAGCATGTTTTTCTGGAAACGCAGCGCCTCCACCGGGGCCAGCAGACGCTGTTGCTCGGTCTGGCGGGCATATTCCAGCGACTGACGCGCCTCGACCAGCGCGGCCGTCACCTCCGGCTGCAAACGCTGGGCGGTGGCGGCTTCCCAGTAGGCGGTACGCACCTGGCGGGTGATATCGGCCACCACGCGGCGGCGGCGCTCTTCGGCGGCCAGGGATTTATTGGCCTGCATCTTGGCGTTGAAATAGCTGATGCCGAAATCCAGCACGTTCCAGCTCAGCGCCAGATCCGCCGTCCTCATGGTTTTATCCTGACTGGTGGAGGCCTCCAGCGACTGCTGCCCGGTGCTCACCGATTCACTGCTGGAACCGGCCACGTTGTCGCGGGTTTGCAGCCCGGCACGCGCCGCCAGCCTGGGCAGCATATCCAGACTGGCGACGCCGACCAGATTATCCTCCATCGCCTGTTCCATCAGCGCCACCCGCTGCTGCAGGTTATATTTCAGCGCGCGGGCAATCGCCTCGTCCAGGGTGACGGTGCCGCGCACCGGCTCCTGATTGGCGAACATTTGCGTGCGATCGCTGAGCGCCTGCGCGACCTGATGTTCCGTCGTCACCGGCTCAGGCGTTACCGCACATCCGGCCAGCCCCAGACAGGCCAGCGCCACCGCCAGTTTAAGCGCGCGTGAACCGGCGGGTTGCGGCGTACGGTCCCAGAGTTTTGCTATGTGCTGATTCACCAGGGTTCTCCCCATCCAATGTTGTATGTTGATGTTGTTATGTATGTCACTGCGCCTGCCGCTACCCCCTCCCGGCCTCCCCCTTGCCAGGGGGAGGAGCCAACTCCCTCCCCTGCGAAGGGGAGGGGCGGGGTGGGGTGAAACACTACTCCGGCGACGCACCGTTTGCCGTTAGCTGCCGCAATGCGCTCAGCAGGTCGTCATACGCTGCCCGATCCTGCTGCAACTGGGCGGAAAAGGCCGCCTTGCCGGCCGGGATATCCGTCCGGACCGCTTGCGGGTCCGGCTGATGGTTTTCCCGCGCCGGCGCACCGGCCGCCGCGCGTTCCTGCGGCGAAAAATCCACTTTCTCCAGCGGCGGCATCAGCTCCGCCAGCGCCGGGTTGAGCAACCAGGGCGTGGCGGCATAGTCGAGCGCGCCGTTGGCCAGCGGATAGTGCTCCCTAGCTAAGCTATCGCCATCCTGGACCGTCGCCGGCGGCGCGGTCGGCCGCAGCGATGCGTTTTGCGCCTCTTCGCGACGCTTTTCCTCCTGTTCGCTCAGCCGCTCCATCATGTCCGACGCGTTGGACGCGGGCAGGAAGACCGGCGATACCGGCTGTTTATCAACCGTCAGCGTCAGGCTTCGGCTGGCCGTTCCCCCCTGTCCGTCGCTCACCGTTATCGTCAGTTCGAAGCTGCCGACAGCGAGCGTCCTGCCGCTGATGGTGCGCGTGTCGGCATCGAAGACCAGCCCCTCCGGCAGCCCGTCAACGCGCCAGCTCAACGCGTCGCCGTTGACGTCGCTGAACAGATCGCCCGCCAGCGTGGCGCGGTACGCCGCGGCCTGCGTGGCCGCCGGCAGTTCCGCCTCGGCGTCCGTCGCCTGCGGCGCGCTGTTGACGATATTGACCGTCGCCGCGATATTCAGAACGGCGGTATCCGCGCCGCCGTTCGCGGTGCCGCCGTCATCCTGCACCGCCGTCAGCGTAATAATGCGTTCGCCCGCCGTTACGACGGCGCTGTCGTTGGCATAGGCCAGGCCGTCGATCAGTGCCGCCGCGCCGGCGGAGGAAAGACCGTCGGCGCGGGTGATGACCAGCGTGGCGGTGCCGTTGTCGAGCGTTACCGTCACCGTCAGGCCGCTGGCGGTGGTAACGGCGCCGTCGGTCAGCGTGACGCTCGCGCCGTCGACTATCAGGCGCTCGGCATTATCGGCGACGCCGGAAACCGTCACGGTCAACGCCGCGATGGATTGCCCCGCTTCCACGGCGGCAACCTCGGCCCCATTGAACAGCGGCAACGCATCGTCGCCCGCCGCGTAGTTTGCATTGATCGGCGCGACGCTCAGCGTGGGCGCGTCGTTAACCGCCGTCACCGTCACGGCGGCGGTGACGGCGAGCGTCGTGGCATCGACGCCGCCGTCCGCCGTGCCGCCGTTATCCTGAATGGCGCTCAGGGTAATGCCGCGCGTGCCGACGGTGGGATCGTCGCTGACGTTGGCGTAAGCGATGCCATCAACCAGAGCGGCCGCGGCCGCGGCGGAAATGCCCGCCTCGCCGGCGATCGCTACGGTGGCGACGCCGTCGCTGAGCGAAACGCTGTAGGCGTAGCCGCCGGCGGTGGTGCCGGAACCGGCTATCAGGGCGATGGCGGTGCCGTCAATCGTCAGCGTCTCGCCGGCGCCGTCGCTCAGGCCGGAAACGCTCAGCGTCAGGGCGTTCACCCTCTGCCCCGCTTCCACGGTGGAAACGGCCGTGCCGCTAAACAGGCCGGCGGCCTCGCCGCCTTCCACATAGCCGGCGTCGGCGGACGTGGTGGTCAGCAGCGGGGCATCGTTAACTTCCGTGACGTTCAGAGACAGCGTCACGCCGGCGCCGGCGCCATAGGCGTCGGTCACGCGCAGCACGAGACTCAGGTTCGCGCCCGGATCGTCGCTGGCGTTGCTATAGCCGATCTGTTGCAGCACCCGATTGGCGCTAGCGGTGGTCACATCCGCCGTAAAGGTCAGCGTCAGCGTACCCTCAACGTCGGCGAAGGCGGCGATGGCCGCGCCATCCAGATAGATCGTGCCGTCCGCCAGCGTCAGACCGTTGCCGTCAACAAAGCTATAGCCATCGTCGCCGCTGGCGCCGCCGTCGCGCGCCAGCGTAATAACCGCGCCGTTATAGTTGCCGGCGCCGTCGGCCAGCGCGTCATAGTCGGCGTCGCTGAGGGTAATCGCGTTGAGCGGCCGTATGGTTTCCTGCTCGTGGTAATCAACGGTGATTGCCGTCAGGCCATCCTTAAGACTGACCACGCCGCCGCTGCCGATGACCACCACCGCGCCGTGCGCGCCGGTCACCACGCTCCGGGCGCCGGCCAGCGCGGCCGTCGACGAGCTGGAAAGCGTTTCGACCAGCGTCAGCGAACCATCAGATTTATAGCGGCTGATGCTGCCGTCCGAGCTGGTCACATATAGCGTGCCGTCGTCGCCGGACAGCGCAACGGCGGTAACGCCGGACAGGTCGCCCAGCGCGCCGTCATAGCTCAGCGTGCCGCCGGCGGCGTCAAAGCCGAATACGGCGACGCCATCCTCGCTGGCGACGTAAATCGTGCCGCCATCGCGGGAAACGGCGATATCGACGGGTCCGGACATGTTGATGGCGCTTTCGCCAGCGGCCGCGCCGTCACGCAGCCAGGCAACCGCGCTAAGCGTGCCGTCCGCCGCGCGTTGGTAGACGATCAGCGTATTGGCGACCGTCTCGGCGGCCGGATCGGTCGCCACATACACATAGTCGCCCACCGTCTCCACGCCAATCGCGGTAAACAGATAAGGCTCGCTGCCGGTGGCTGCGCTGATGGACTGGCGCAACGCATACTGGCCGCTCTCCGCGTCCAGGGTATAAACCAGCAGGCCGGAGTAGTTGCCGTCCACCACGTACAGGGCGCTGCCGTCGGCGGAGATGGTCAGGTCGACGACGTTTTCCGTGGTCAGCGACTGTACCTGCGTCAGGCTGCCGTCGCCGCCGTCGCGGCTGAAAATGGTAATGCTGTCCCCGCCCGCGCCCAGCAGATAAAGCGTGCCGCCGTCTTCGCTCACCTCGATCAGCGAAACGGATGAGACGCCGCTATCCAGCGTCTGCAACAGCACCAGTTCGCCGGTAGCCGTGTTGCGGCTGAAAATGGCGATGCCGCCGTCGCTGCCGGCCACATACAGATAATCGCCGCCGGCGGTCAGCGCACTGGCGGTAATATCGTTAAGACCGCTGACGGCCGTCAGGCTGGCCGCCACCTCCAGGTTGGTGTAATCGGCGCCGGCGCTGAACTCGGGCGCCGAGTTGTTCACCACTTCAATCGCCGCGGCGCTTTCCAGCAGGGCGGTATCGCTGCCGCCGTTGTCCCGGCCGCCGCTGTCCTGCACGCTAAGGGCGAAGGTGCGGACGCCGGCGGTCTGGGTATTACTGAGGTTGGCGTAGCTGCTCTGTTCGATCAGCGCGGCGGCGGCATCTGCCGCGATGCCGGCATCGCTGGCGATGGTCACGACGGCGGTATCGCCGTCAAGGGTAACCGTGTAAGCGTAACCATTGTCGAGCGTGCCGCTGCCGTCGACCAGCGCGATACGGCTGCCGGCGACGGTCAGCGTTTCGCTGTCGCCGTCCGCCAGGCCCGCAACGGTAAAGGTGATGGCGGAGAGAGTCTGATCGTTTTCCACCGTCGAGAGGGAAACATCGCTGAACAGACCGGCGCTGCTGCCGGAGGTGGAGTAGATGGCATCCGCCGGCGTGGCGCTCACCAGCGGCGCATCGTTAACCGCAACCACCGCGACGCTGGCCGCAATAGATGGCGTGACGCTATCGCTACCGCCGTTGGCCGTGCCGCCGTCGTCCTGCACCGCCGCCAGCGTCACGGTGCGCGCGCCCGCCGTCGGATCGTCGCTCTGGTTGGCGTAGCCCAGTCCGGCAATCAGCGCCGTCGCATCCTGCACGGCGATACCATCGCTGCCGCTAATCGTCACCGTGGCGGTTGTACCGTCCAGGGTAACGCTATAGCTATAGCCGTTCGCCGTTTCCCCGGCGGCATCCGCGGTCAGAGAAACGGCGGTGCCGTCGATAACCAGCGCTTCGCTGGCGCCGTCGCTGAGTCCGGAGACCGTCAGCACGATATTGCTGATGGCCTGCCCCGCCTCGCCCGTTGATAGGACAACGTCGCTGAACAGCGTCGCCGCGTCGGCATTCTCGACGTAGGTGGCGACGGCGGGCGTGGCGCTGACGGCGGGCGCGGCGTTGGTCAGCGCCACGGCCACGGTGCTGGCGATCGCCAGTTCGCTGGTGTTAACGCCGCCGTTGTCCGTCCCGCCGTTATCCTGAATCGAGGTCAGCGTAATAATGCGCTCGCCGATAGTCGGGCTATCGCTGGCATTGGCGTAGGCGATACTGTCGATCAAGGCGTCGGCGGCCTCCGTCGGCAGGCTGCCGCTGAGCGTAACGGTGGCGACGCCATCGATCACGCTGACGGAGAGCGTATAGCCGTAGTCGGCGGTGCCGCCGTCCTCGTTGTTCAGCGTGATGGTGCCCCCGGCGCTGGCGCCGTCGGTCAGCGCCACGCTGACGCCGCCCACCGTCAGCGTCTCACTCTCGCCGTCCGTCAGGCCGGAGACGGTCAGGGTCAGGCTGCTGACCGTCTGCCCCTCCTCTACCGTGGAGACCGCGCTGTCGTCGAACAGTTTGACCGCGTTGCCGCCGCTGGTGTAAACCACGCTGCCGCCGCTGGTTTGCAGCGTCGGCGCGTCGTTGATTTCGGTAACGGCGAGCCGCAGATCGAGGCTGCCTGACCTGTACTGGTCCGCCACGGAAAGCGTCAGCGTAATGCTGCCGCCGGGATCGGCGCTGCCATTGCTATAGGCGATCTGTTGCAGCACCTGATTGGCGACGGCGGTGGCGACGTCGGCGGTAAATTTCACCGTCAGCGCGCCGTCCGCGCTCGCAAAGGTGCCGATGGCCGCGCCGTTAAGGGAAATAATCCCATCGGCCAGCGTCAGGCCGTTGCCGTCGGTAAAGCCGTAGCTGTCCGCCGCATTGGCGCCGCCGGCGCGCGCCAGCGTAAAGGCGGCGCCGTTATAGTTGCCGGCGCCGCCGTTTAGCGCATCGTTATCGGCGTCGGAGAGAGTGACGCTGGCGGCGGGGTTGACGATGCCGCCTTCGGTGTAGGCAACGGCCACCGCGCCGGTGCTGATCTGCCCCAGGCCGGTGCCGTTGTAGAAGCCGCCGACGTAGATGGAGGATCCATCCGAGGAGATCGCATAGCGGAAAGCCCGGCCTCCGCTGTTGGTCAACGAGTCTGTTCGGGTCAGCGAGCCATCGTCGTTGACGCTGTAGACATAGACCGCGCCGGTCAGGTAGCCGACGTAGAGAGCGGTTCCATCGGCCGAGAGCGAGAGCCCCCAAACCTGCGCGGCGGAAACGGAGGCGACGCGGGTGACGGCGTTGCTATCGCTGTCGTAATGCAGCGTGACCACCGTCCCGCCGGAACCCGTCGCCACATAGATATAGCCGGCATCCGAAACCACGATGCCTCTTGAGGTGGCGCTCAGGCCGATACCGGTTCCTGTGGTGGCGTACGTCAGGGAACCGTCGTCATTGGCGCTGTAGACGACAAGCCGGGAGCCGCCCAGTACGTAGACATTGCCCGACGAGTCGACGGCGACGGCCGAAGCGGTGCCATAGCTGTCGCTGTAGGCGCCGGCCAGGGTCAGCGCGCCATTTTCTTCAACCCTGTAGGCGTAGAGCGTGCTGGCGGAGACGACATAAAGCGAATCACCGTCCGAGGACATCACCATCTGCTTGATTTGCGATGCATCGGCCACTTCCGCACTCAGGCCGGTGGCGCTGAGCGTACCGTCGTCGTTGACGCTGAGAACGGTAATGGCATAGGCGCCGGATGCGTCCTTGCCCACCAGATAGACATACTGGCCGTCGGCGGAGTAGATCGACGAAGTGGCGCTATCCAGGCCATTAATCTCAATACCGTTGGCATTATCGCCATCGTCGCCGGCGCCCTGGACAAAAGTTTGCACCAGGGTCAACGCGCCGGTCTCCGTGTCTCTGCTGTAGACATACAGCGTGCTGTTGCCCGAGGGGGTGATCGCGTGGGAGTTGCTGCTGTTGCCCAGCACGATCAGCGTACCGTCGTCAGCGGAGAGTTGCAGACCGTAGACATACTGGTTAAAGCCGGTCAGGTTGCCATCAATGGTGTACGCCAGCGCGCTGTCGGGCGCATCCAGCACCGGCGCGCTATTATTGGCCTCGTCCAGGGTAATCACCCGCAGCGTCAGCTCGGCGCTGGCGCTGGCGCCCGACTCGTCGGTCGCCGTTACGGTCACGGTATAGTCGCCCACTGCGCCGGCGGTGCCGGAGATGGTCAGGGTGGCGGCGTCGAAAGTCAGGCCCGTGGGCAGCCCTTCGACCGTCCAGTTCAGGCTATCGCCGTAGAGACTGTCGGCGTCGCTAAACAAGGAGGTATCCAGCGTGACGCTGTAGCCGGCGTTTTCGGTGGCGTTCGCCAGCGCGCTGGAAACCTCTTCATTGACCTGCGGCGCCCGATTGGCGATCTGCTCCACCGTCAGATCCAAATCCAGGGAAGCGCTGGCTCCCGAGGCGTCGCTGACCGTTACGGTGACGGTAAAATCGCCGGCTTCCGTGGCGGAACCGGAAATGGTGCGGGTCGCGGCGTCGAAGGTCAGCCCTTGCGGCAGGCCGCTGACGCTCCAGATCAGGCTGTCGCCGTCGGCGTCGTTGAACAGACCGGGGAACAGCGTAAAGCTGTAGTCGGTCTCGCTGGTCGCGGCACTCAGGACATAGCCGGTGGACGCATCGGTATTGACCTGCGGCACCGCGTTAACGCGCAGGGTGGTCACCACGCTATTGCTGGCGAGCGCGCCGTCGCTGGCGGCGACGGTAAGCAGGATATAGCTGCCGACTGCGGCGCCGTCGTTGGCGTAGGTAAGCTGTTGCAGCACCTGATTGGCGATCGCCGTGGCGGCGTCGGCGGTAAATTTCACCGTCAGCGCGCCGTCGTCGCTGACGCTCAGGGTGGCGATGGCGGCGCCGTCAAGCGAGATTACGCCGTCGGCATAGGTCAGACCGCCGCCGTCGGCAAAGCCGAAACTGCCGCCCGCCACGTTGGCGCTGACGGTGATGCCGGCGCCGTTATAGTTGCCGGCGCCGTCGTTCAGCGCGTCGAAGTTGCCGTCGGCCAGCGTTATGCCGTCGGCGAAGGTGGCGTAAGCCCCCCGGTCGAGGGTCTGCGCGGCGCTGTAGCGGCTTACCCCGCCGCCTCCGGCCACCAGCACGGACAGGCCGTCGCCGGAGACGGCGATATCGCTGGCGCTGCCGCCGGCGATGCTGCTGACCGGCGTCAGGGCGCCGTCCCCGCCCACCGCGTACACGCCGATGGCGCCGCCGGTAGTGGCCGCGTACAGCAGGCCGCCGTCGCGGCTCAGGGCGATGCCGGAAATGCCGTCAAGGCTCAGCGTGCTTTGCAGGGTAAGCGCGCCGTCGCTGAAGCGGTAGACCTGTATGCTGTTGTCCGCGCTGCTGCCCAGGTATAGGAAAGCGGCATCCTCGCTGACGGCCATCAGGTAGGTCGAACTGCTGGAACGCACGGCGCTGGCGGTGACCGAATCGATACGGGTGAGCGTGCCGTCGTCGTTGATCTTCAGCACCGACAGGGTATCCGTGTAGGCGACGAACGAGCTTCGATCGCCGATGACGAACAGGTAGCCGTTGGCGCTGACCACCGTCTCCGCCCGGGACACGCCCAGGTCGCCCTCGCTGACGGTCTGGATCAGGCTGAGCGCGCCGCTGTCGCCGTCGCGCGCGAAGACCGCCATGCCGTTGTTTTGCAAGGTGACGTAAACGTAGGCGCCGTCGGAAGAGAGGGCGATATTGCGCGTGGTGTCGCCGGCCGAAACGGTCGACACCGCGCCCAGGGAACCGTCCTCGGCCAGGCTGACGGCATAAACGTCGCCGTTGCCGCCGTTAACCAGATAGAGCGACCGGTCGTCGGCGCCGATCGCCATATCGGCGACGCTGCCCAGCCCCTCCACGGCGCTGGTGCCGACCAGCGTCAGGCGGCCGCCGTCGTCGACGGCAAACACCGACAGCGCGCCGTCTCCGGCGGCGTAGGCGTAGTCGCCGCCGCCAGCGTAAACCACCGTCACATTATCGCCAAGATCGTCGATGGTGAAAGACTCGGCCGGCTCCAGCGCGCCGTCGTCGGACAGCACCGGGGCGACGTTGACGCGGCTGTCGATGGTAACGGTGGAACTGATGTCCAGCGCGGCGCTGTCGCTGGCGTCGCTCAAGGTTTTCAGGGTGACGGTGACCGCGCCGCTTTCAACGGTATTGTCCAGCGGTTGATAAGCGATGCTGTCGATCAAGGCCGCGGTGGCCTGAGGCGTGCCGCCCTCCAGCGCGGACTCGATGCTGACGGTAATGGTGGCGGCGTCGCCGCTTACCGTTACCTGGTAACTGTAGCCGCCGTCGGTGCTGCCCTCGCCAGACTGCAGTTTTATTTCCGCGCCGTCGATGATTAGCGCCTGATTGGCGCCGCTGCGGTTTACCGTGACGACCAACTCCGTCAGATTCTGGCCGCTGCTATCGCTCGTCACGGTGACGCCGCTGAACAGATCCACGGCGGGGAAACTGTCGCTACTGTCGGTAATGGCGACGGCGGCCTGAACCGGGGTAGCATCGACGCCCGGCGCGGTATCGGTGGCCGCGACCGTGGCCGCGACGTCGGCCGCCGTGGTTACGGCGGCGGCATCGAACATCATGCGCGGTTCGAGCAGCATGGCCTGACGGTAACGAGGTGTGGGTTGGCGTATTGTCATCGTAGTTTTCCGCAAGTCAAAATGGTGTAAGGTCGGCGCGATTATTCGATTAATCTCACCAGGCTGCTCTGTTGAAACAACTCGTCGGCAATCTCTTCCAGACGCTGCTGAATGTCGCTTTCCCCGCCGGCAAAATCGACGTCCGTAAGATAGGTCTGGTCTGAACTATTCTCCGAACAGGTTTCCAATCCAGGTTTGGCGACCAGGTTAAAGGCTTCCGACGGATTCACGACGATCAGGTAAACCTTGAGGTCGCGCCGCCGAAAGCTGGAACATAGCGCGTTCAGGCGAGGCGTGACCTCGGCGGAGGTGCTGCCGAACGAGGTGAACGAGCCGTTGATAAGCATGATTATCGCTTTGGTGCGCCTGACGCCGTCCTCACTAAAATCCTTCGGCAGATCGTCATCCAGATCCCAGCCTTCGCTTCCGCGGAATGCCGGAGCCAGCGCCATGGCGCTCCATCCCAGCGCCAGATCAAAACTGTTGGATGACGATCCCGGCAGGCGCATCTCATCCAGCCGGGATTGAATGGCTTCGATATCGTTGCTTAGCGGGAGCAGCGGCGCGACGGGGCAATCAGGAGACGTGCGCATCCGATCGCCCTGATCGATTACCTGACCGCGAGAATATTGAATATAGCTATTGACCGGACGGTTCGGCCCCACCAGAACCGAATAGGGATTATCAACCTCGGCGCGCAGTTGAAAAGAGACCATAAACCGGCCCGTCGGCGCCTGTTCCCAGAAATAGTTTTCACCGACGTCCATGCCCCGATACAGGCACAGCAAGTTGGCGCGCCGATCCGGGATGCGGCCGTCCGCCAGAATGTTGCTGCTGATAGAAGGCTCCACCACCGCCAGGCCGGGGGGATTGATCCCCTCCGATGAAGCCCATTGACGAATCAGCGCGGGGCGTCGCTCATCGTATACGCTGACGCTGCCGGCATAAGGCACCAGCGCCAGCCAGACATTGTCGCTCTCTTCGATAAGCAAGTCGGCAAGGTAGCGGCCAAAGTTGCGCAACGCGGCCAGATTACCCGCACCGTTGCTGGCCGTATAGGCATTCGGCATCGCCAGCGCCACTTCCAGTGAGGCGGTGCGCACCTCCACCGTCGAATGGATCTGCTGTTCCCGGCTGTTCAGATCCAACAGTTCCGGGTCGGTGGCAAAGGTCGCGGTCACGGTATAGGTCGGGTAATTATCACCGCTGCGCCCGGCGCTGACGCTGACTTTCTCCGGCGAGAACTCTTCCGCCAGCTTGTCGTTTATGCCCAGGTTGGCGCGGACGTACTCGTAGGCCAGCGCGTTAATCTGCTCCTGATCGAAATCCTGATTCCGTTCGTTGCTCGCCACCGCCTGATGCCCCACCGCCAGCGCGGCGGCGTCGGTGGCGCGCTTAATCTGCGCCGCGTCGCCGGTGGCGACGGAGGAGTCGACGATAAACGCGGCGGTGACCAGCAGCGCCATGGTTCCCAGCACATAAAACGCCGCGCCCGCGCCGCGCTCCTGACGCAGGAAAACGCCCAGCGCGCCCATTAAGCGCCGCCCGCGGCCGGCGGTATTACTCTTCATTGTCCGCATACTCCTCTTCCGGCTGCCCCGCTTCGCGCCCCAGCGCGAGATCCAGCGCAATCACGCCGTCCGCCGTCCGGTTTACCTGGGTGACGTGCAGCAGGTTACTCAGCGACAGTCCGCCCAGCAGCGAGATATCCCGGCCCTGGCGGCACAGTTCCACCACCAGCATGGCGACGCTTTCGCTGCCGTCTTCCTCTTTTTCCGGCAGTTCGCCGGGATAGCTCGCGCCGTAGGCCGCCTGATTATCGGGGCACACATTTTGCGAACTGCCGCGATTCAACTGCCAGTACAGCGCCCCGGTCTGGCGGACATTGCTGATAAGCAACTGGTATTCGCCCTGTTCGCTCTCTTGCGGCAGCACCGCGTCCAGCAGCCCCTGCAGGCCTTCCTGCGTCAGATCCCGCTGCCGGCTCAGCACGGAAACGATGGCGCCGGCGCGCTGCTCCATCCGCTCCCGCTCCAGATTCACGCTATAGATGTCCGCGCACAGCGTGCCGATCGCCAGCACAATCGGCAGCGCCAGCGCGGTTTCCACCGCCGCGGAGCCGCGCCGCGCGCGCCGGAAGCGGCGTAACGTTTTTCTTACGCTAGTCATTACGCAGTTCCGTGCCGAAAACATGTTTGTACTGGTAGCGGAAGGTGTCGCCCAGCGTCAGCACCTCGGGCAGCGGGGTAATAAACGCCTTCTGGATTTGCACCGTCACCGACCACACCGGCAAGGTGCCGCCGGCCTCGCCGTCATCCGCCTCTTCGTCGCCGGTATTGACGGTCAGGCCGCCAAGCTGGCTCAGATTATCGAAGTGCAGCACGCTGACGGTGAGATCCTCTTCCTGCAAATAGCCGTATGCAGCGTCGATCATCCGCTCTTTCAGGTTGCTCGCCATCTGTTCGGCGCTGTCGGCGTTGAGATCGTCGAGGCGGAAGGTCTGTACCGCCTTGTCCAGAGCGGCGCTGCCCACGGCGATCACCAGCGCGATACGCGCCAGTTCGAACAGCATCATCACCCCCACCAGCACCACCGGCACCAGAAACGCCACTTCCACGGCGATCGCGCCGTGCGTACTGCGCCAACTCACACCGTCACGCCGCCGCATCTTCATCACTCGGGATTGCTAAGCTGCAAACGCTGACGGCTGGAGAGCAGCAGCGTTTCGCCGCCGTTGTTCTCCTGGCGCATCTGCTGTAAACGCTGCTGCAGCGTCTCCATCAGCCCGTCGATAAAGCGCGGCTGGGCGATGGTCGCCAGCGTACCGCGCGCCTCGTCCTGGCGACCGTCGTAGAGATAGGCCAGCGCCAGATTCAGCTTGTCGGCCGGGTTGCCGTTATCCACCGAACGCAATAGGCCGATGGCTTTGCCCGCCTCGCCGCTGGCCAGCCAGGAGAGCGCCAGATTGTTTATCGCCGCCACGTCCGCCGGGTTAACCTGCAACGCCTTTTCAAACAGCTCACGGGCTTCGCCGTGTCTGCCCGCCGCCTCCAGCACCACGCCCATGCCGTTAAGCGCGCCGACGCTGTCCGGCTGTGCTTTCAGCGCACAGGCGAAATCTTTCTGCGCCAGCGCATGGCGCCCCAGCGCCAGCTGCGCGCGCCCCATTCCCAGGCAGATCGCCAGCGCCTCCTGTGGTTTCAGCCTGTCGGTAGCGCCCAGCTCATGGCGGGCGCGGCCGTACAGCTCCAGCGTCTGCTGCGGCTGACGCACCGGCGCCGCCACGCTGGCGTACTCCAGCAGTTCGGTTCCCTGCAGCTCGCCGCGGCCGTCCATGCGGGCATAGACTTCCGTCGCCGCCTCAATGCGGCCCTGATCGCGCAATAACCGCGCCAGACGCAGCCCTTCATCTTTGGTGCCCTTAATCGCCATTGAGCTGCCGCACCCTGTCAGCAGCGCGCCCAACAGCAGCACCAGCAACAGACGGGCGCCCCACCGGCATCCGGTCGCCATTTTTTTCACCCGATCAAAATCAAACATGTTCGCATACCCTCAGTACCTTCTTTTTTTGTTGTAAGATTCCCGCCTGCATAGATACCCCTCCCCCTCATTCCCGCAGATACCCTCGTCATTCCCGCAGATACCCTCGTCATTCCCGCAGATACCCTCGTCATTCCCGCGCAGGCGGGAATCTGCTTTTCCAGACGACTCGGTGTCGCCTGAGATCCCCGCCTGCGCGGGGATGACGATGCCTGCGCGGGGATGACGATGCCTGCGCGGGGATGACGATGCCTGCGCGGGGATGACGACGCCTGCGCGGGGATGACGACTCCTGCGCGGGGATGACGGAGAAGAGTTCCCGTCCCGCCGCTACTGCGCCAGCAGCCGAATCACCCGCACCAGCGCGGGCGACGCCATAATGGCGATAATCGGCGGCAGGATAAGCGCCATCAGCGGCACGCTGAGCTGGGCGGGCAACTTGCCCGCTTTTTCCTCCAGCGTAAGCAGCAGCGTTTTGCGGCTTTCGTCGGCGATGGTGCGCAGCGCCTGCGACAGCGGCGTACCGTAGCGTTCGGCCTGGATCAGCGTGGCGACCATACTTTCTATTTCCGCCACCCGGGTTCTTTCCGCCAGATGGATCATCGCCTGGGTGCGATCGGAGAGGATCTGCAACTCGGCGGCGGTGTAATGCAGCTCGTCGGCCATTTCCGGCGACGACAGTCCCAGCTCTTTCGATACCACCTGCAATACGCGGCCGATGGGTAATCCGGCTTCGGCGCACACCACCATAAGATCCAGCGCGTCCGGCACCGCGCGCGCCAGCTTTTCGCCCCGGCTGGCGGCGCGCCATTTCAGCCACCACTCCGGCAACAGCGCGCCGACAAAAAAGCCGATCAGCCCGGCGGCGATGCCGGTCAAGCCGAGGCGGTCGGCGGGCGGCAGCCAGCCCCACACCAGTGTCAGGGCGCACAGCAAGCCGACGAAAAATTTGCCCATCACCAGCCAGCCCACCGCTTCGTGGCGGCGAAAGCCGGCCAGGTCGAGCAGGCGGCGCAGGTTAAGACGATCCCGATCGGATCCGGAAAGGCGATAGCCCTGTTGCGCTATCGGTAACAAAATTTTTTCCATCCAGGGAGCGAGGGTTGTTCCCTGTCCTCTCAGGATAGAATCCTGAGAGGACTCCCCTATAGGGGAGCTGGGCAGATGCGCCTGCATGCGCTCCGCCAGTTGGCGGTGCCGCCGCTGGCCGCTGTGGTAGCGGGCAAGGTATATCCCCGCGCCAATCAGCCCCAGCGCCAGCAGTAATAAGGGATCGCTAAATACCGTCATATGGGCTCTTCCCTCGTCCTCAGCTTATCCGCTTGACCATAAAATGGGTGACCAGCATCCCCAGGGAGACGCTGCACAGGGCGTAAATCAGCACCGTCGTTCCCACCGGATCGGCAAACAGGAAATTGAAATCATCCGGGGATTTCATATACAAATAGGCCAGACAGCAGGGAAACAGCGCCGCGACAATCTTGGCGGACGCCCGCGCTTCGGAGGTTTTGGACTGCACCTTGAGCTGCAACTCGCGGCGATCGCGCAGCGTGGCGGAGAGCCGTTCCAGCGTCTCCCCCAGGCGGCCGCCGGCTTCCTGATTGATAATCAAAATCACCACGAAAAAGCGGTATTCCGCCATCGGCACCCGTCCGGCCGAGGTCTGGATCACCTGGCGCAGCGGGATCCCCAGCTTCAGCCAGTGGTCGATGGTTTTGAATTCGACCGCCAGCGGGCCGGTCAGATGCTCCGCCACGATGGCGAAGGTGTTGGCCACCGGCACCCCGGCCCGACAGCTGCGGGTGATGGCGTCGATGGCTTCCGGCAGGCTTTCGCGCAGCGCCTTGAGGTGCTTTTGCAGCGTAGCGCGAAACAGCAAAGTGCCGACGCCGGCGAACAGCAGCAGGGAAAACAGCAGCCCCAGCGTCAACGGCAGCAGGGTTCGCTGGCCCAGCGCCATTCCCAGCAGCAACGAAGGCGCCGCCAGTATCAGCGCCCGCCGGCGCAGGTTTTTTTTCCAGCCGATAAACGCCAGCTGCGACCAGATCCCCGCCAGCCAGCGCCCCAGCAGCGGCACCTGCATCAGCGGCGTTTTTATCTCATCGCGCAGAATGGAATCGGAGACCTGCTGCGCCGGCGGCGGCTCGACGTCGGCCAGGATCCGCCGCCAGCGCTGTTCGCGCTGCGCCCGGCGCTGACGCGCCTTTTGCCAGAAATGAACCGCAAGCACCGCCAGCAGCACGCCGCAAAATACCAGCAGCGTCACCAGGTTGAGCAATAAGGGGGTCATCGGCGTCTCCTCAATCCGTCACGGCGCATCAAACAGATGCGCTTTATCGCTGTAGAACTGCGGACGCTGAATATGCTGCACATAGTCGCCGGTCAACAGGCCCTGTCCGTCTTTGCCTTTGATCTGGAAAGTAAACAGGTCCTGTAGCTGAATCACTTCATTTTCCATGCCGCACACCTCGGTGATGGATACCACCCGGCGCACGCCGTCGCGCATACGTTCGATCTGCACGATCAGATGCACCGCGCTGGCGATCTGCCGGCGGATCGCCATCAGCGGCAGCTGCATATTCGCCATCATCACCATATTCTCCAGGCGCTGGATCGAATCACGCGAGGTGTTGGCGTGAACGGTGCACAGCGAGCCGTCGTGCCCGGTATTCATCGCCTGCAGCATGTCGAAACTTTCGCCGCCGCGCACTTCGCCGAGGATGATGCGATCGGGCCGCATACGCAGCGCGTTGCGCATCAAGTCGCGCTGGTCGACCCGGCCGGTGCCTTCGGCGCTCACCGGACGCGTTTCCAGCCGGATCACGTGCTCCTGCTGGAGCTGCAGTTCGGCGGCGTCCTCAATGGTGATAATGCGTTCGTCGCTGCCGATCTTTTGCGACAGCGCGTTGAGCAGCGTGGTTTTCCCCGCCCCCGTCCCGCCGGAGACAATCACGTTCACCCGCGCCTGCATCGCCTTGTTCAGCACGTCGGCCATGGCGTACGACATGCAGCGGCTTTCCGCCAGCGCCTCCAGCGACAGGTTGCGTCGCATAAATTTACGAATGGAGATGGTGGTGCCGTCGATCGCCAGCGGATAGGTAATCACGTTCACGCGGCTGCCGTCCGGCAGGCGGGCATCCACCATCGGGCTGGCCTCGTCGATGCGCCGGCCGACCGCCGCCGCGATACGCTGCGCGGTATTGAAGACATGTTCTTCGTCGATAAAGGTGATGGGCGAGAGCTCCAGCTTGCCGAAACGCTCGACAAACACCTGATTGGCGCCGTTCACCAGAATGTCGTTGACCGTATCGTCGGCCAGCAGCGGCTGGATCGGACCGATGCCGGTCATCTCATCCAGCATCTCCGCGGCGATGGCCTCTTCCTCCTGGCGGGAAAGCTGCAAACGCTGCTCGTCGCAAATCCGGCGGATCACCGTTTCGATCTGCACCAGCAGCTTATCGCGCCCCATCATCGCCGCTTTGCCGGCGTCGATCTGATCGTAGAGCTGCGCGCGGATCAAACGCCGCTGGCCGGTACGGCCGTCCGTCTGCCGCGCCGCCGGCGTCGATGCGCCCGCATTGCCCGCCGCGGGCTGCGCCCGGTTTTCCGCCGCCGGGCGCGCTTTCAGTTCGGTGACGTTGGCCGCCGCCGCAGAGTGGGGAGCGCCGCTGGGCGCCTCGCCTTTTTGCAGATTGTTTTTATATGAATTGTTTTTACGAATCAGCATACTCTTTAACCTTTTGATAAATCGGCAATGTCAGCGGCCTCAGGCGCGCTTTAACCAGCGCGCGAACCAGCGTTTTTCCGCCGGCCTGGCGCGCACGCCGCAGGCCAGATCGACCAGTTGGCGCAGCCCTTGCTGAAAGGCCGGCGCCGCCGCCAGATTCAGCGCCCCCAGCGTCAGGCTCTGCGCCAGCGCATGGCCGGCATGGGGCAGCGCCAGATCGATTTTCCGCCCGGTGAACTGCTCGAACTGCTCGCGGCTGAGCGGCGCCGCGCCGGCGAAACGGCTTTGGTTATGCACCAATAGCAACCGCTGCCCTTCGCTCTCATCGCCGATTTCATGCAGCACGCGCCGCACGTTGCGGGCGTCCTGCAGCGTCAGCTCGGTGACGATGATGCGTAAATCCGCGTAGGTCAGCACCTCCAGCGCCCCGGCGGGATAGCTGCTGGGCAGATCCCAGATAACCTGGTTAAACATGCGGCACAGCGTGCCGCCGAGATTGAGCACGTTATCCACCTCGACCGGGCTTAGCTCCCCCAGATCGGGTTTCTGCGCCAGCAGATGCAAGCGGGTGTCTATGCGCAGCATGGCGCGCTGCAGCAGCCGGGCATCCAGCTCCTGAGTGCCCAGCACCGCGGCCAGCCCGGCGTCTTCGCTTTGCCCCTGCAACAGCAGTTGATCGCCGTTGCGGCGGTCGAAATCCACCAGCGCCACCGGCAGGTGACGCTCGCCGGAGAGCAGCCGGCTTAAGCCCATCGCCACCGTGCTGCCGCCGTCGCCGCCGCTGGCGCTGACCACGGCGATGGTTCGTCCGGTGCGGGCGTATTCCGGCCCGGCCTGCTGGCCGGCGCATTTCGCCAGCGTCGACGCCAGCAGATCCAGCGTGAACGGCTTGACCAGATAGTCCGCCACCCCCGCCTGCAGCAGCGCCCGATACAGACCGACGTCCTGCTCTCTGCCCGTGGCAATCACCTGGCTGGTGGGGCCGCACACGCCGAGCAGTTCCTCCAGCGCCGGCAGAGGCCAGTGCGCGCCGTCCAAATCCACCAGCAGAATGCGCGGCGGCGGGTTCTGCTCGCACCATTGACGCGCGGCGACGATGCCGCCCGCCCTCACCGGGGCGTCATGCTGCTTCAGGCGCGCCAGCTGGTCGCCGACCTCGGCGACCTCATGCTCTTCATGCACAAACGCCACCAGCGGCAGCGCCGGTTCGTCACCGTCGGTCGAGGAAGAAAGGGTTATTTCACTCATGGCACGCCGCTCCCTTAATCTTCATCAAAGTTGATGTCGATGAGCTCTTTCACCTCATCGGCCTGATAGCGTTCGATGCTGTTG
The DNA here is from genome assembly GCF_023347575.1 of Brenneria tiliae. Lineage (NCBI taxonomy): Bacteria > Pseudomonadati > Pseudomonadota > Gammaproteobacteria > Enterobacterales > Pectobacteriaceae > Brenneria > Brenneria tiliae. The sequence goes on from NZ_JAKPCB010000098.1 coordinate 87,575, forward strand.
ACCGCTATTACGCCGTCCGCGTCATCCAGCGCTTTCGCCTGAATCAAATCGCGGGGCTCCGCCACCATCATCGCCAGGTTGTTTTGCGTCGCGCAGCCCAGATATCCCACGCCCTCGAACGGTTTCACCATCAGCAAGTCCGCATCGTTCACCTGGCAGCGGGTGGTTTTCACCGCCAGCGCTTCGGAGATCACCTCCAGATCGCCGGACTGGCCGGCGGCGGAAGAGAGCCGCATCTGTTTCACTTTGCGCGCGTCGGCGCCGGCATTTTTCAATACGCTGGCCAGCCGCCCGGCCATGTGTTCGCCGCGCGCGCTGCGCGGGATCAGCGTCAGCGTCTGTTGCGACAGCCGCCCCTGATCTTTAAGCATTACATTGAGCTGCTTAAGGGATTCCGGGGTAAACCCGCGCCCGCTCGCCGCCACCTGTAACGTCACCGCCAGCGAGGAGGGACGAACCTCGATCGGCGCCAGCTCCGGCTGCGCATAGCGCTGCAGACGCTGGCCGTTGACGTCGCGGTCCGCGCATGCCGCCAGCAACAGACAGACGGCGCAGAGGGTCAGGCGAGATAGCGGACCGGCCGACGGTTTTATCGCGTTATTCTGGTTATTCATTTTTTCACCGTTTCATCATCAGGTTCAGTAGAGGTAACCTACCGCGCCGTAGCTGGGCATTACCGAGTCCAGCGTTTTTACCCCCTGCCCCGGCGTTTGCAGTTCGCCTGCGCTCACCGGCTCCACCACATAGGCGGTGGCGATAATCACCAGTTCGGTTTCCTCATGACTGGACGCTTCGTTTTCGAACAGGCGGCCAAACATCGGAATGCTGCTTAGCCCCGGCACGCCGGTAACGGTCTGGCTGTTGGAGCTGCGCAGCATGCCCGCCAGCGCGAAGCTCTGCCCGCTGGCCAGCTCCACCGTGGTGTCGGCGCGGCGCACGGTCAGCGCCGGGATGGTCGATCCTCCTTCCAGCGTGACCGAACCCACCGAGGTCAGTTCGCTGACTTCCGGCGCGATATGCAGGCTGATGCGGTTGGCGGAGAGCAGGGTCGGCGTCATGCGCAGGATCACCCCGTACGCCTTGTAATCGATATTGACGTTGTTGTTGGTGATGATGACCACCGGCACCTCGCCGCCGGCGGCGAAGGCGGCGGTTTCGCCGGACATCGCCGTCAGGTTGGGTTCCGCCAGCACCGACGCCATCCCCTGTTTGTTCATGGCGGACAGCAAGGTGCTGAGCGAACCGTCGCCGCCGCTGAGGTTAAAGCCGAGGAAGTTGCTGCCGTCCGCCCGGGTAAAGGCCCCGGTGCCGGAATCAAAGAAGTTGCTCAGGGTGCCGGTGCCCGCGCCGATAACGCCGCTGCCCCGGTTCAGGGACGCTTCCCAGTTAAAGCCCAGTTCGTGGGTCAGATTGCGCGACACTTCCACCACCCGTACGCGGATATTGATTTGCGACGGCGTTTTGATTTTTAGCTGGTTGATGACCTTGCCGGACGATTCGCTGCTGCCGGGCAGATTGGCACTGCCGCCACCGCCGCCTCCCGCCGCGCCGCCGCCCGCTGCGGTAGAGACGCTGATATAGGCCTGCACGCTGTCGATCACCCGTTTGGCGTCCTGCGGGGTATCCACGCTGCCGCGCACGATAACGCCGCTCGGCACCGAGGCTTCCAGTTGGATATCCGCGCCGGGAAACTCCCGTTTCATCCGCTCGCTCAGGGCTTTCAGATCGTGTTCGGAAACGATGCGGATGGCGTTGATGACATTGCCGTTTTCGTCCATGGCGTACAGCGTGGTGGTGCCCACGCTTTTGGCGTAAATAAACAGATTGCCCGGCGAGGGCAGTTCAAAGCTGGCAATTTGCGGATCGGCCACCAGCACGCTGTCCGGCAAGGCGTCCAACTGTAATAACCGTCCCTGATGCACGGTCATATGCACCACGTGGGTTTCGGCAACTTCGGAAACGCCGGCGGCGAAAGCCGTGGCGGGTATGAACATCATTGCCAGCCAGCAGGCGGCGGGCAGTCGTTTACACGTATCCCAAAAATCCGCTTTCAAAAACAGGGAAAACATCGTCATTTACTTATATTTCCGTAATGGGCTTCATTTTTCCGTCAGCAGCCTGCCTGAGCGATTCAGAGGCTGCCGGATTGATTGCTCGTCCTATCGGGATGGGAACGTCAGCACATCTTTGTTCTCGCCGCGGAACACCTTGACCTGATGACCGCCGCCGGACAGGCCGTTATAAATATCGGTGGTTTGCGATAATGTGGTCACGTCAGAGCGGCCGGTCCGCGTATCGTCCGCGTCCTCCGGCGTGGTGCTGCGCAAGGCCAGATGCAACATGCCCAGCTCTTTCGCCACCGACAGCACTTCGGCCTGTTTCGGCGTCACTTCAACCGTTACCGTCTGGTAGCTGACCGCGCGCGGCCGGTTGCCGGCGGACTGGCGGTTTCTGGCGTTGGCGTTCGGCGCGCCGCCGGCTTCCGGTTCAACATCCTGCCGGGGACGCACATCGGTATCGGTTTGATTATTCAGCGCCAGCACCCGCAGGTCGCGCGCGATGGTTTGCGACGCCAGCATGGGGGGAACGATCGACTGCGTGCGGCTTGGCGCCGGCTCCGGCTGTTCGTCTCTTTCCAGACTGAGGATGATATCGACCCGATCGCCCGCGGCGACCAGCCCGGCGTTGCTGGCCACGGCGCTGGTGGGAATCGAGATCGCCCGCATGCCTTTGCGCAGCACGGCGGCGACAAATCCCGGCTCATCCTTCTTTACCACCACATTGCTGTTCAGCGGCGTGCCCGCGGGAATCGCTTCGCGCAGGGTGGCGCCGAACAGGGACGCCTCTCTGTCTTTGCCGCGGATAAAATTAAAAGTGCGGGATACCGGTTCTGCCGTGACCTGCCAGCGCAGAGAGGAGGAATCAAGAAAATCACCGGGATGCAGATCCTTCGCCGCCACCAGCACCGCGGTCTGCTGCGGGGCTTTTACCTCCGCCTGCGGCGGCGCGGGCGGCGGTGACGATAAATGGCTGCGCACCAGCAGCGCAACAATCCCTGCCAGGATCAGCGCCCCTGACAGTACGTATGTAGAGTTAACTTTCATGGCAACTTGCCTACCTCAGCCGTGCGCGTCTTAAAAACAGCGACAGAATTAAAACAAGGGAAAAATCAGCACGTACATCGCGCCGAATGCAATGGCTATCCCATAGGGGATGCCCTGCGAAAGGTCGGCCGGCAAAGCAGGCGGCATGGGGAACCGGCTTTTAAATATCCGGTTGGTGGTTTGAATACCCATGGCGACCGCGCCGGGCGCGGTATTGAGCAGCGGCAGGCACAGCGCCAGCACGCCCCCCGCCAGCGCGGTGATCATCACAAAAACGATCTGCTGCCCATGCCCCACCCACAGGCATAAAACGCTCATCAGCTTCACATCCCCGGCGCCGAGCCTGCCGGTAAGGAAAAGCAGAAAACCGATAACCAGCACCGCCGCCGCGCCCGGCAACGCCCGCAGCGCCTGCCACAGCGGCGGCAGATGCGGCCCGCCGGCCTGCAACACATCCAGCAGAGCGAACAACAGCCAGCCCGCCAGTAAAATCAATACCGCCTGATTGGGGATTTTGCGCGTCAGCAGGTCGGTGCCGACGCACCACAGCAAACATCCCGCCAGTAACGCCGTTTGCAGCCAGTGCGCGTAATACGCCGCCACTGGTTTTATTTCGCCGTTCCCGAAGTGCCGGATCCGCTGGTGCCCGCGCCGGTGATCTGGTCGGCGATTTCGCTGAACTTCTCATTCAGCGCCTGGACAAAAATACCGTCGCTGCCAAAAATGGCGCCGATCGCCGCCGCCATCGCCGCCGCCAGAATGCCGTATTCAATCGCCGTCACGCCGCTTTCATCGCGCAGGAAAGACGCTAATTTTGCTCGCATATTATTCATGGGAAGATCTCTTATCCGCAGCCAAAGGAGCCATGGCAAATAACGGGCGCCATGACGCTAATAAGAGTAATAATGAGACTTATTATCAGGCACTACAAGACGCGGAACATTAATATTAGTTAATCTTTTAACTCGTCAAATTAACTATATAAATCAATAAGTAATGCATATACGCAGTCTGTGTGATGATAATAAATATGCAGGTTTTTTGCGGGGGTATTCACGCGTTAGCCGCGCTTAAGGCACAGATAGACGTTCAACCCGGGATTGGCCGACTCCAGGCAGAGTTTGCCGCCGTGCAGATCGGCGATGGCTTTCACCAGCGACAGCCCCAGCCCGTAACCGGGCTGCTGCGGTCCGGCATTCAGCCGCTGAAAACGCTGTAACGCCTTCTCATGCTGCTCGGCGGGGATCCCCGGCCCGCGGTCGGCGACGCTTAGCGCCATCCAGCCGCGGTATAATTTTACGCTCAGGGTGATGTACTTGCCGTGGGAGGCGTATTTCAGGGCGTTCTCAATCAGATTGGCCAGCGCCTGAAACAGCAAGGCGCGGTCGCCAAACAGCGGAATGCCGGCGTTAACGTCGATCACCAGACGGCAGCCGCGATCCTCGGCCAGCGGCTGATAATATTCGGCGATCTCTTCCAGCAGCGGCCGCGCTTCAATGCGTTCAAACTGGTGGATGCAGCGCCCGCTTTCAATCTCGCCGATGCGCATCACCGTGCGGAACAGCCCGAGGATTTTATGCACTTCGCCCAGCGCCAGATGCAGCTCGTCATGCAGCTCGCCGTGCGGGCCGACGCGCTCCGTCAGGTTAAACAAACGGTTTTGCAGATGCGTCAACGGGGTGCGCAGCTCATGGGCGATATGGCTGGAGGTGCTGCGCACCTGCTCCATCAGGCGTTCGATACGCTCCAGGTTCTGGTTGATATCCGCGCTCAGGGTATCAAAATCATCGCCATAGGGTGATAAGGGCATCCTCACCTGCTGCTCTCCGGTGCTGTAGCGATGCAGCGCGGCGCGGATTTGTTCAACGCTGCGCAAACTGCGCAGGCTGAAGTGGCGGCTGACGAACAGACAAAACAACAGCACGATAAACAGCCCGGCCCCGGCCACCAGCGGGATAGTGCGCACCCGCTCCAGCATCGGGCGGATGTTATAGGCGGTGAAAAGCACCCCGCCGTCGTCAAGCATTACCGATAGGCCGATCAGGTCGGGATCGTTTTTGCTGGAGAAGATCGCCTTCAGGCAGGCGACATCCATCCTGCAGTCGGCGCCGGGCGGGTTTTTCAGCGGATGGGTGTGATACAGGATGTCGCCGCCGTTATTGATGACGAGAAATAACGGCAGTTCATCGTTTTTGGCCTGATTATCCTGCCGCAGGTGGGTAATCAGACGCTCGGCATTGGTTAAACGCGCCTGCATGGAGTAATCATAAATATTACCCAGAATAACTTCACGGACATGGGTTCTGATTAGCGTTTCACTTAACGAACTGAAACCGATAATACACATCAGCATCATCAGTAAAAATAAAAAAACAATGGTGATCGCCTGCCGGAAATTGGAGGTGGATAAAAAACCGGGATATTGGTTTGCCCCGATTAATTGCCAGTGTTTTATTTTTAGCTGCCAGCGGCGCCCCAGCTTCTTTATTTTTATTTTATTCAGCGTCGCTGCCGGCATTCGTTCTATCCTTGTCAACAGAACCCAGCGCATAGCCCATCGCTCTTAGCGTTTTAATTAACGGCCGCGGGAAACCCTTATCAATTTTCGCCCGCAGTTTCGACATGTGCACATCGATCAAATTGGTCTGCGGATCGAAATGATAGCCCCATACGCGCTCCAGCAGCATGGTGCGAGTAATCGCCTGTCCGGGATTTTCCATGAGTATAATCAATAGCTTGATTTCTTTATCCGTCAGGTCGATACGCTGACCGCCGCGCCAGGCGACCCGTTGCAGACGGTCGAGCTGCAGATCTTCAAACGTCAGTACCGAGGAATTATCGGCATGGCGTTTACCGCGCCGCGCCATAATATCCAGACGCAGTCTCAGTTCATTAAAATTAAACGGTTTGCCGAGATAATCTTCCGCCCCCAGCTCCAGTCCCATCACCCGGTCGACGTCGCGATCCAGGGCGGAAAGCAGCATTATCGGCGGGTGGCGCGATCCCTGTAATTCACGCAGCACGGTAAACCCGTCCATAATCGGCAGCATTCGGTCCAGCAGCACCACGTCATAAACTTCGTCCTTTATTGCTTTTAACGCGTGTGCGCCGTCATGCACCATACGACAGGAGTGACCGTGCGAATGTAATTTGGAGCCCAACCAATGGCACAGTACAGAATCATCATCAACCACCAGTACGCGCATATTTTTCCCCTACCACGGCTATTCGCCTATTTAATTTATGGTTAATGCCTATTTATTATTTCAGGCGCCACAACAGGCAACGCCGATGACGCCCCCATCGGCGCGGCATCAGCAGAAAACATCAATTTAAGAATTATTAGACGGATAATAACAATCATTATCATTTAGTGACAAGTTATTTACCATCGACAGGAGTAATTTTGCGCCCAAGGATTGAGCAAGATCCCCACCGACTGAGCGGTGGGAATAGCGGGAAAGATAAAAATCAACGGGATAGGAGGTAACCGTCCCTCAGCCTTATTCCCTTTCGCTCAGCACCGCCTCCAGCAGGTCCAGCTCGCGCAGCATTTTTAGCAGCGTTTCATTGCTGATTTGCTGGGTGGCGCGCAGGTGATAAAGCTCCGCCCGTTCCGAATTCAGCGCCGTCAGCCGGAAACGGCGCTCCAGATTTTCAACCAGCAGATTGTGTTCCGGATCGCCCTGATCGGCGATTTGCCGGCGCAAATTGCCGATCACCCTGGCGCTGACTTCCTTCAGCACCTGCTCGTCAATATTCTCTTCACGATCGGCGGCCAGCCGCTCTTCCATTTTATGCAGGCTGTTGATGGCCACTTCCGCTACGGCGGCGCGCGCCATGCGCTCCTCTTTGACGTACACCGCCTTATCCACCATCACGATTCCCCGCAACAGCAGCGGCAGCGCCAGTACGCCGCACAGCAGGGAAAACAGGATCACCCCGGTGGCGATAAACACCAGTTGATAGCGCGACGGGAAAGCGGTGCCGTCGGTCAGCAGCAGGGGAATGGAGAGCACGCCCGCCAGCGTAATGGCGCCGCGTACGCCGGCAAAGGAGGAGATCCACAGTTCACGGGTGGTGAATTCGGCAAACACCATCGGCTTCTTTTTCTGGATATGCAGGCTGTATCTTTTCATCATCCACAGCCAGCCAAAGCGCAGAAATAACAGCGCCGCATAAATCACCGCGATATCGGTGAACAGCATCCAGGTTTCCACCGTGGGATCCAGCTGCGCCTGGGTGATCGAGGTATCCAGAATGCCCGGCAGCTGCAGCCCGAGCATAATGAACACCATGCCGTTAAACACGAACTCCAGCATCGACCAGACGCTGTTGGCCCGCAGCCGCATCGCCAACGGCGCATTGCGGATGATCCCGGACTGGCCGATGGTCATCCCGGAAGCGACCGCCGCCAGAATGCCGGAAACCCCGATATGCTCGGCGATCAGATAAGCCGCGAAAGGCAACAGCAGCAGCAATACGATTTGCGTCGCCGCGTCGTTGCCGCTCCAGCGGCTGATGATGCGCAGCGATTTACTGTACAGCCAGGTGACCGCCACGCCGGCCAGCAGCCCGCCCAGCGCCACTTTAGTAAACGCCAGCGCGGCGCCGGAAACGCTGAACACCATGGTTCCCATGGCGATGGCGACGGCAAACTTCAGCGACACCAGGCCGGAAGCATCATTCATTAACGCTTCGCCCTGCAGGATCCCCATCAGTTTTTTCGGAATGCGATCCTCGCCGACGATACCGGAAAGCGCCACGGCATCGGTGGGAGACAGCACCGCCGCCAGCGCGAAAGCGGCGATCAGCGGCATGCCGGGCACCATCCAGTAGATGAAGTACCCCACCCCCACCACGGTAATCAATACCAGGATCAGCGCCAGACCTATAATCTCGCGCCCGTGCTTGAGAAATTCGCGGGTCGGCGTCTTCCAGCCGTCGGCAAACAGCAGCGGCGGGATAAACAGCACCATAAACAGCTCGGGATTGAAATCAACGTGCAAACCGAACTGGGGCCAGGCGAGTATGGCGCCAACGGCGATTTGCATTAACGGCAGAGGAACCTGAAAGGGTAAAATTCGTGTAACCACCCCCGACAGAGAAACCATCAGGGTCAAAATAAGAATAGTAAAAAAGATTTCCATGCTTTCCTTAGACTATCTCCCGCTGCATTAAAAGGTTGACGATCGGCCTGCCCGTCCCTAGAGGTACGGCCCGACGATTTAACGCATTTATTCTGGCACTAAAACGGGCGCCTGAGCGTAGAAATTTCCACTTTTGCGCATTTTTTTTCACCCCCCGAACGCCAGCGGATAACCGATGACGCCTTGAGCGGGACGGCGCCGGGTTATTCCGTTTGCCACCACTCCACCCGCCGGGCAAAAGGATCGGCTTCATGCCAGATCTTTTCCGGCGTCAGGCGTAATACCAGCGCCTGGTTTTCACTGTAGGTTGGCCAGTTTATCTCTCCATGGGCGGGGCGCTGATGGTGAATAAAAGCGGCCCACAGGGCGTGAAGGGAGCGGGCGAAAGCGGCGTCCGCGATACGCTGATAAGGCTTGAGATGGCTGAGATCGGCGCCGTCCCGATACCACACATGCCCGGCTTCGGCGCCGTGGGGCGCCCCCAGTTCATCCGCCGCCAGCGCGCCGTAAAGATATTTATAAACCGGCTGACGGCGGGCGTGAAACCGGGCAAAACGGGTCGACGGATTGTGAAAAACCAGATCGCCGCCGATCGCCCGCCACAGGCCGAGCGCGCTGTGGCCGGGCAGCCGCGCCCGATAGCGCCGGACAATCTCCGCGCCGCGCAGTCCGCAGGGTCTGACGCGCGCATCCAGCAGGCGCGCCGCATCGGCAAAGCTCAGCGCGTCATGCATCTGCGAGTGGGTAACATATTCTCCCGTCGTGCAGCCAATCATCATCGGCACCGGCGCAATCAGGCCGGCTTCCGCCGCCCGCTCCGGGTGCGACGGCAATGAAATACCGTCGATAACCGGCACAAAAGGAGCGCCCAGCATGGTTATGGCGCCGTCCCGCGCATAATCATGCCGGTGATAGGACTCGTCACAAACGGATTTTTGCGCCAGCAGCAGGCGTTCCAGCGGCAGCGTCCTCAGATCGCGCGCGTCCGCGTTCAGCGCACGCAATACTCTGGCGGTCACCTTGCGCGCCTCATCCGGCGAAGCGAGCCCGGTACTCGCCCCGCTTTGCAGCAACGCCCGGGAAAACAGCCCCGCGGCCTGCGGCATCGCCATCACCGCGGCGACGGAAAAACCGCCGGCCGAACGCCCGGCGAACGTCACGCGCCGGGGATCGCCGCCAAAGGCGGCGATATTCCGCTGCACCCACCGCAAAGCCGCGATTTGATCCAACAGCCCGCGGTTATCGGGATATTCGCCGCCCAGATGCATAAACCCCAGCGCCCCCAGGCGATAATTCACACTGACTTCAACAATGCCGCCGGCGGCGAAAGCGCCGGTTTGCAACAGGGCTTCATTGGCCGAACCCACCGCGTACCCGCCGCCGTGGATCCACACCAGCACCGGCGCGCATCCGCCAAGGTCGGGAGTGCGGATATTCAGGGTCAAAAAATCGCTTCCCGCCGCCAGATGCGAGGCGGCGGCGCAGCCCACCGGCCCGTAGGTGGGATGCTGAGGACAGACGCTGCCGAAGGTTTTCGCCGGGCGGATCCCCGGCCAGGCCGCCGCCGACTGCGGCGCGCAAAATCGATTTTCCGCCGTAATCGGCGCGGCGTAGGGTATCCCCAGAAAGGTGGCGATGCCGTTTTCCATCACGCCTTCCACCCGGCCGGCCTGCGTTTCCACGATCATCATATTTTTTCCGCTACTCGAGAAGGATAAAAGCGAGGCTTCACAGCGCCTTGCGTAGCCCGACCAGCCGCTCCAGAATCACCACCACCAGCACCGAAATCAAAATCAGCATCACGGAAAGCGCCGCGATTTGCGGGTCGGTGGAGTATTCCAGATAGCGATAAATTTCGGTCGGCAGCGTTGAGGTATGGGTTGAGACGATAAACAGCGACAGCGTGGCTTCATCAAAGGAGATCAGAAAAGCGATCACCGCGCCCGCTATCAGTCCCGGCCGGATTAACGGCAAGGTAATACACCGGAATACCCTGAACGGCCGGGCGCCGTGGATGAGCGCCGCCTCTTCCAGCCGGGGATCAACCGCCAGCAAGCTCATGCTGATGGTGCGCACGGTGTAGGGAATGGTAATGCCCAGATGGGCCAGAATAATACCGCCATAGCTATCGAGCAGCCCCAGCGGCGCAAGCACCAGCATCAACCCCACCGCCAGCACGATATGCGGTACCAAAAACGGAGCGGCCACCAGAAATGAGATTAGCCGCCGTCCGCGGAAACGGTAACGGGTTATCGCCAGCGCAAGCAGAATGCCGGCGATGACGGCAATCGTACCGACGGTGACGCCAATGACCAGACTACGCCAGAAAGCGGCGATAAATTCAGCATTATCAATCACCTTGCGATAGGAACCCCAGGAGAAACTCTCCGGCGGAAAAGAGAGATATTGCCGGGTATCAAACGAAATGATCAACACCACGATAATCGGGGCCAACAGAAAAAGATAAATCAGCGCGATCAAGGCATGCCAGGCAACCCTGCCGGCCGCGATACGGCGACGCGTCATGCCGCGCCCTCCCCTTCCACGGAGCGCAACGCCCGTTGATACAGAAAAATAATGCCGCCGAACAGCAGCAACAGGATAAACGACAGGGCCGCGGCCAGCGTCCAGTTAAGGGTGACCGTGGCTTCGCTGAATATTTCCGTGCCCAGCACGAAAACCCGCCCGCCGCCCATCAGCCGCGGCGTGACGAACGCCGATATGCTCAGCACAAAGACCAGCAGGGCGGCGGTTAAAATCCCGGGCAGGCTTAACGGCAGAATAATGCGATAAAAGATCTGCCAGCGATTGGCCCCCAGGGTACTGGCGGCTTCCTCCAACTGGCGGTTCAGCCTGCCGAAGCCGCTCAGCATCGCCAGAATGGCGTAGGGCATCAGAATCTCCACCAGGGCGATGCCGGCCCCCAGCGCGTTATTGGTTAATTTCAGCGGGAACTCAATCAGCGATAGCCACAGCAATAGGCTGTTTATCACCCCCTTATCCCCCAGCAATACCATCCAGCCGTAGGTTCTGACCACCATTGAGGTCAGTAACGGCGCCACGGCCAGCGCCGTTAATACGCCTCGCCAGCGGCTGGTGCTGCGCACCAGGAATAACGCCACCGGATAGGAAAGCGCCACCGCCGCCGCGCTGACGCCAAGACCCAACGCCAGCGTATTGCCGGCCACCCGCCAGTAAAAAGGATCGAGCACGATGCTTTGATAAGACGCCAGCGTCCAGGCGGAATCGCCGCCGCTGAACGCCGATGGGGAAAGCGAAGCGCGCATCAGCCAGAGCAGCGGCGCAAGGAAAGTGACGCCCAGCGCCAGCAGGCCGGGCAACAGCAGCATTAACAGCAGGGCGCGCCGATGGGTCCGCTCTTTCATGGGGTTTTCCGCCGGATTAAGGTGACGTCGGCGGGATCGACGGTCAGGGTAATAGGATCGCCCACCTGCGGCGCATAGCCGACATGGGTAAATATCTCCGCCTGCAGCCGATGCTGGCCGCAAATCACCGTCAGCGACTGCACCTGCCCGCGATAGACGATACGCTCGACGATACCGCTGAAGCGATTAACGCCGGCGTTATTCCCCGCCAGGGCCGGCGCCAGGCGGTGAGGACGAATCAACAGCCGCGCCGTCTCGCCCGGCACCGTCTCGCCGGCAAGGCGAATGGCGCCTAACCCGGCGATTTCAGCCTCCCCATTCGCGGTTATGCGCGCCGAGAAAAAGTTGCCGTTGCCGATAAAGCGGGCCACGAAGTCGCTTTGCGGACGGTCGAAAATATCGCCCGGGGTGCCGATTTGCTCCAGACGGCCGTCGGACATCACCACCAGACGATCCGCCATCGACAGCGCTTCATCCTGATCGTGAGTGACAAAAATAGCGGTAACGCCGGTGCGCCGCTGAATGTCGCGGATCTCATCACGCATCTCATCGCGCAGCTTGGCATCAAGATTGGATAGCGGTTCATCAAACAGCAGCAGCGCCGGTTCAATCACCAGCGAGCGGGCAATGGCCGCCCGCTGTTGCTGCCCGCCGGAAAGCTGGCCGACGCGGCGATCGCCAAAACCGTTCAGCTTCACCAGATCCAGCGCTTTCCTGACGCGCTCATCCCGTTCCGTGCGGCCCACCCCGCGCGCGTCCAGACCAAAAGCGATATTCTGGGCAATGGTCATATGCGGGAACAGCGCATATGACTGGAAAACCATGCCGATATTGCGCTGATAAACGGGAATGGCCGAGATATCCCGCCCGTTCAGGCTTATCGCGCCGGCATCCGGCTCTATCAGCCCTGCGATCATGCGTAAAATCGTCGTCTTGCCGCAGCCGGAGGGACCGAGCAGCGCCAGCATTTCCCCCTGGGATAGCGAAAAGCTGACGTGGTCGACGGACGGCGCGGCGCAACCCGGATACGTTTTTACCAGATCGTCCACCACAACATGGAAATCAGACATATAAACCCTGTCGGCATCAAATCAGTTAACCGCTATGACTTCGCGGCGAATCCGCTGGATCCACGGCGCGTATTGTTCCGCCACCCAGGGCCAGTCCAGCGACATTTGCGCCGCCTGCGCCTCCTTGCTGCCGTAGATTCGTTCGGCGACGGCGTCCGGCAGCGTCACCGCCTGATTCACCGGTCCGTAGAAACTCTTTTCGGCAAACAGGGTCTGCGCCTGCGCGCCGATGGCGTAATTGACGAACAGCTGAGCCGCATGGGCATTCGCGGAGCCCTTCACCAGATTAATGGTGTTGGTCTGACCGATGCTGCCTTCTTTCGGCAAGGCGATGCCGATTTTGCCCCCTTGCGTATCGTGAAGATATTGCGCCCGGCCATTCCAGCAGATCGCCAAATCCGCCTCGCCGCTCTGAATCACCGCGTAGCAGTCCGGCGCCGGATCCCAGGTGGATACATTCGGGGCGATTTGCTTGAGCAGGTTAATACCCGGTTCAATACTCCGTTTGTAATCGCCGCCCTGCAGTCTGGTCAGAATGGGGAGCAGAATCACCCCGCGGGTATCCGCCAGGGGCGCCGCTATTTTCCCTTTGTACCGACTATCCGCCAGATCGTTCCAGCTGAGCGGAGGCTGTTTGACGTTATCGGTGTTATACAGAATGGACAGGTTATCCTGGGAGAAGGCGATGGTGCGGTTGGCGTCAATATTGGCCCAGGCGGGAATATCTTTTAAATTGCCGACGATGTTCGGATCGAGCTGCGCAAATAAGCCCTGTTTATTGGCGCGGATCGCCACCGCCACATCAATCAGCGCCACGTCTATCTTGGGATTATTTTTCTGCAGCGTCAGCAACGCCAGAGACTCGGCCGAATTCTTGCTTTGCTGGTAATTCACCTCGATATGAGGATATTTGGCTTTAAAGGGTTCGATAACGAATTTTTTATAATTATCGGCAAATACGCCGGAGAAACCGACGATATTAACCACCCCGCGCTCCTCCGCATGGGCCGAAACGGAAATCAGCGCGCAGCAGACGATGGCGCTTAGGCCAGCGGCCATATTTAATAATGAAAAGCGGGATAAGGTATTTTTCATTGGATTGCCTCAGATTAATCAAACCGCGTCAGCCGCGGGCCGCCATGCCGCATCAAGCACTCGCAGCCAGTTGTCGCCCAGCAGTTTCAGGATCAGTTCGGGCCGCCAGCCGCGGGCAAACATGCGCTCGGTCAGGTTGGGAATATCGCTGATACGCGCAATTCCCTGCGGCTTATTGATTTTTACCGAACCAAATTCGGTTAGCTTGCGAGCGGTGCCCTTATCCCGATTGGCCCACAGCAAATACGGTCCCGGCCGCGGACGGCCCTGAGAGAAGTCGGTACCGATGCCCACATGATCTTCCCCCACCAGTTCAATGACATAACTCATGGCATCGAGATAATCCTCAATGGTGGCGTCATTGCCTGCCGCCAGCCCCGGAGCAAACAGGCTGATGCCGACTATCCCGCCGTTTTCGGCGCAGCCTTGCAGCAACTCATCGGGCTTATTGCGTTTAACGTCCTTCAGCGCCCGCGGCAGCACATGGGAAATGCATACCGGCGCGCGTGAGCGTTGAATCACATCGGCGCTGGTGCGATCGCCCACGTGGCTTAAGTCGCACAGCACGCCGACGCGGTTCATTTCCGCCAGCACTTCCTTGCCGAACCCGGTCAATCCACCGTCATGCTCCTCCAGATACCCCGCGCCGGAGTAGTTCTGGGTGTTGTAGGTCAATTGCATCACGCCGACGCCCAGATCCTTGAAAATTTCGATATAGTCCAGCTTGTCTTCCAGCGGCGAGGTGTTTTGCCAGCCAAGAATGATCCCAGTGCGATTTTCCCGTTTGGCCGCGGCAATATCGGCCACCGTTTTCACCGGACGGATTAAATCGCTGTTCTCGCGCAGCAGGCGTTTCCACTGCGAGACATAGGCAATCCCTTCACGAAAATTTTCCCATAGCACGGAGGAGCAATTAACCGCGGTCAAACCCGCGGCGCGCATTTCAATAAAATTTTCACGCGTCCATTCGCTGGTTTGCAAGCCGTCGATAACCCTGGCCCGCTGGTGTAATTGCCTGGCGCTCATAAAATTATCACCTGAATATAATACGATTAGTTTCTGATACGGACTCAGTGGAATTGACGTTCAAGATGCGAAAAAGCTATTTCCCGCTGACGGGGAAAATAAATCCCGCCGATAGCTTTATTAATATTAGATTCTCTCATCCACCATTATTAACCCTTATTTACTATTCATTATTTGCATTCTAAGCCACCTTTTATGTGATTTGTTAATTATAAATTTCGCTTAGCTTATGAGCCAAATAAAAAACATTATGATTACATATTGGATATCGGCGTCACGATGCCGGTGACGAAATTCAGATTCGGGATAGCGGGGAAATCAGGAAAAACGCGGGAGAGGTATAAGGTTATACGGGGGACGACGTCCCCCGCATGCGCGCCGGATTACAGCGCCCAGCCGCCGGCGTAGAACGCCACCAGCGCAACGGCGATAAGCACGGTGCCGATATTCAGCTTGCGCCATTCGCCGGAGAAAATACGCCCCAGCACCAGCGAACCGAAGCCCAGCATAATACCGGTCACGATGTTGCAGGTCAGCACGATAAACACCGCACAAACCAGGCCCGACATCGCATCTACGAAGTCGTCAAAGTTCAGTTTGGACACGTTGCCCAGCATCAGCAAACCGACGTACATCAGCGCGGGCGCGGTGGCATAGCCGGGAACCAGATAGGACAGCGGCGACAAAAACAGAATCAGCAGGAACAGCACCCCGACCACCGTCGCGGTCAGACCGGTTTTCCCCCCCGCGGCGGTACCCGCCGCGGATTCAATATATACCGCCGCCGGAGAAGTCCCCACCAGGCTGGAAAGAATACTGCTGACGGAGTCGGAGGTCAGCGCTTTGCCGCCATTGATGATTTGTCCGTCCTTATCCAGCAGATTCGCCTGGCCGGCAACCGCGCGGATCGTTCCGGTCGCATCAAACACCGCCGTCATCACCAGCGCCAGAACGCTGGGCAATATCACTGGCTGCAACGCGCCGATAATATCCAGACTGAAGATCAGCGACGTCCCGTCCTCGCCGGTCAACGTCGGCCAGGCAAACCAGCCCTGATATTTCACGTTCGGATCGAAGATCAGGCCGATAATGGAAATCACGATGATAACCAGCAAAATACCGCCCGGAACGCGGCGCTTTTCCAAGCCGATGGTGGCAGCCAGACCCAGCAACGCCATGATAACCGGGAAAGAAGTAAAATCTCCCAGGGCGACGGGCAGGCCCTCAATCGGATTTTTAATCACCAGCCCGATACCGTTGGCGGCAATAATCAGCAGGAACAGGCCGATACCTATCCCGGTTCCGTGCGCCACCCCCAGCGGGAGATTACGCAGGATCCAGGTACGGATCCCGGTGGCGGAAATAACGGTGAACAGCACCCCCATCAGGAAAATCGCCCCCAGCGCCACCGGAATGCTGATCTGCTGACCCAATACCAGGCTGAACGCCGTAAAGGCGGTCAGGGAAATCGCACAGCCGATAGCCAGCGGCAGGTTGGCCCACAGCCCCATCAGCAATGAACCCACCCCGGCAACCAGACAGGTGGCGACAAACACCGCCGCCGGAGGGAAGCCGGCTTTGCCCAACATGCCCGGTACGACAATCACCGAGTAAACCATGGCCAGAAAGGTGGTTAATCCAGCCAACACTTCCTGACGCACGTTGCTGCCGCGCTGCGTTATTTTAAAAAATGCATCAAGCGCACTATCCGCCTGACGAGTGGTATTTGACATGGTGGTATCCCCTGAGATGTCATCATTATTAAGGTCAATGCGGTTCCGTTCACCCGGCCTTGCACCGGGCATGCGTCAGCCGACGCACCATGAACCATAAGGCCGTGCACGCAAACGATTACTTCGTGCGATGCAAAACCACAAAATTGAGCCAGGTTATGCGAAGCAAACGATTATCCTGCTTCCCCGGCGTCCATTTCAACTGCTAATCAACACTATTTACCTATAGTTGCCGCATAAACGCACGCCAGCCATTCCGCTGATAAAAAAACGGCGTCGGCAGATCGGCGGGAGAGAAACTGCGAACGGGGAAAGGTTTTGATGGACGACGGAATGAATCAAAACGGCAGTTTACTTCAAGCAAACTCGGCGTTCATTTTTTGTGACTGACATCACAAAAAAATTGACCGGCCATATCAACTCGAGTATGCTTTAAAACGTGACGAGAATCACAGAAATAAATTCGCTAACGAGGAATCCGCAAAATGAAACTGCTGAAAAAAATCATCGCCATATTTGAAAACACCAGCGTAAGCTTTGGTACTTTCAACCTCTGAGAACAGCAAACGTGAAGGGGATAAAGATGAATATTGTCCGTAAAATCAATAAGCTATTAAAAGCGTTGGGCAAAACCTACTGCGGTAGCAACCCCCTCGCCATTTTCCGTTAATCGTACCGGGTGATTGCCGCCCGGCCAGATTACCGCTGCGTCACTCACCGGCGCCGGATCCCGCTATAACGGCGTTCGCCAGCGCCGAAGTGCCGCGCAGCCCGCAACCCTCTCAGGCATAAAGCGAGACTTCCCCGTTGGGGCGGGTTTTGAAACGGCGATGCAGCCAAAGATATTGCTCCGGCGCCCGCATGATTTCCTTTTCTATCACTTTGTTCATGTAACAGGCGGCTTGCTGCTCGTCATTATACGGATAATCCTGCAACTCAGGCTGAATCACCAGCTTATACCCGGAAGCGTCAGGCTTGCGGATAAGCACCGTGGTGACCATCGCCGGCTTGGCCAAACGCGCAATGGTAAAAGTGCCGCTGGTGGTCGCCGCTTTCTTCACGGCGAAGAACGGCGCGAAAACGCTGCCTTTCGGGCCGTAGTCCTGGTCCGGAGCAAACCATACGGCTTCGCCGCCTTTCAGCGCGCGCACCATGCCGCGCAGATCCTTACGATCGATCATCGCCTTGTTGGAACGGGAGCGGCCCCAGGTTTGCACCAGCTCCATCACTTTATTGTTATGCGGCCGATACATCGCCATCAGCGGCCGGCACAGCCCCATCGCCCTGCCGCCCAGCTCCAGCGACATAAAGTGGATGCCAATCACCATCACCCCGCGCTCTTTGGCGCAGGCTTGCTGTAAATTTTCCAGTCCCGACACATCAAACCAGTGACGAACACGGCGATCCGACCAAAACCAGGCCATACCCGTTTCCACCAGCGCCATCCCCAGCGAGGAGAAATTATTGACGATCATCGCTTCCCGCTCCGCAACAGAAATAGCGGGAAAGCAAAGTTCAAGGTTACGCCGGGCAATCGCCACTCTGCGTTTAAGAAAAAAGCGGGAAAAACGGCCGACGCTGCTGCCGATTTTCATCAGCAGCGGATAGGGAAGTTGCACCAGCAGAAACAGGAAGCCGAGACCGAACCATGTGGCCCAGTAGCGAGGATGGAGGAAACCCCTGGTAAATGTTTGTTTAATTCTCATGAGACTCATCTTTAAGTGTTCAAAGCGCGTACCGCATAAAGAAAGCACTCCTGCACGTAACATCGACTATGACACTACCTACCGTATAATAGTTGCCGTCTTGCACGAAATTCAGTCTAACCGCCTCGGTCTTTATGGTTAAAGCCAAAGCAGGGAAAGCAGGTTTGGAAGGGGCATGAGAAGTATTCAGGTCCCACCTGCCAATCGGCAACAGCTGCGGACATGATACTCGATTCGGAATAAGGATAGGAGTAGTAATAATAGAAATAATTAAGCCCCTCAGAATATCTGCGGGGCTTAATGCATAATCAGGTGTTTTCAGCGATGAACCGGACGAAAGCGCTAAAGCCAGGTAAGATTCATCGGCGGAAGACCATTAGATTACGGAAACATTCACTGCTGATGGGCCTTTCTGGCCGCTTTCAACGCTGAATTCCACTTTCTGGCCTTCGTCCAGACTTTTGTAGTCGTTACCCTGGCCTTGGATGGCGGAGAAGTGAACGAATACGTCTTTGCTGCCGTCAGTCGGGGTGATGAAACCAAAACCTTTACCAGCGTCAAACCATTTTACCAATCCAGTCATTTTATTAGACATAGAGAATTTCCTTTATATATTTAGATAGCCACTATAGGGCGGAGATGGTCTGTAACAGTGATTACTTATGGGCACTTATAAGAAGGAAATTCGTCGGATAAGAGATTGGGTGCATCGCTTGAACTAGGAACCGCTTAATTACAATGTCTTTCATAAATAGGTCTGCATTCCAGGCCGTTGAAGCTATTAACGCACGAACGAATTTTTATAGCAAGCCTTTCTTGCAAAGAATCTTGATTATCCCTTTATTGCTTCAGGCCGACAGGAATAATAGCGAACGCCTTAATCAAGGCAATCATCCTGATCTTATCAGTCATAGCCATCTCGCCGATACTTCCAGTGGCGATATCCGCGGCCCGCGTCAAAACAGCGCCGCTTTCAACCCGTCCCATCGAATTAACCACACTCTCCCCTCACCGCGTCCTTGATCTTACCAGCGTGCCGATTAGGCGCGGAGAAATTCAGGCCGTAATCGGCCTCATCCAGAATATTTCAAAATGATCAAAGTTTTAACCTATCAAATAGCCAGAATTGATCGATAAACCAATCGTTTTATCAGGTCAATATAATTATATTGATCAGTTTTAGCGATCGATCAATAATGCTCCAAACAGAGCCAAACAGGGAATTATGATGGCCGTCGAGTCAATCTCATATGCTAAGAAGCACTATGTTATGGAACCCATCTATAGTTGCCGGAACCGGCTATTCGCGATGGAGCTGCTTACTCGTTTCAATGATCAGGGGCTGTATTCGGAAAAATACATTCAGCAGATGAGTTCATCTGAAAAGCAAGCGTTACTCGTGGATCAGTTGGAATCGATTACAACAAAGCAATGCTATTTTATAGATAACGACATACTGCTATCGGTAAACGTTGATTTCGCCATGGCGATGTTTTTGTCCCGAGATTCTTATATCAGGAATTTACTGGATAATTTACCCTTTATTCGTCTGGAGATAAGCGAAAACTTCCCGAACCTTAGTGATGGGCTACGTAATCCACTCCTGGCAAAACTCTATGAACGTTACCTGCTGTGGCTGGACGACTTTGGCAGCGGAAACGCCAATATCTATGCGCTCAGCCAGTCTACATTCAGCTACGTCAAGGTGGATAAGCATTTTTACTGGGAAATGATAAGAAACGGAAAGGAATATACCTTACCTGTACTGATATCAAACATTAAAAAATACTGTCAAGGCGTCATTATCGAGGGAGTACAAAACAATGCGGAATATTTCCTTTTAAAAAATTGCGACATAGACGGAATGCAAGGGCATATTTACCCGAGCTATAGATTAGATAATTTACCAATATTAAAAAAATGAGCCTACCGATCATATTATTAGTATCAACTTTAATCACTATCTATTCCTTCATAAAACACCGTAAAAATATAAATAAAGATAAATTAATAAAAAAACGGAAAATGAGAAAACGAAGGTTGCATAGATAATGACTATTACCGTGCCATAGCAATGGCAGGAAATCGCACTGCTCCCGGAACTGACCCGCCGCGCCCATCGGCCAGACAGCCTGACGGTCACTTTTGCGCCGGGTAGTAAAAACGTTGCGCGCACAGGATTGACGACATCAAAAATCGACCAGGCCATCTGTACATTTGATACGCTATTGTTTAGCGCCCCCTGAAACTTCGCGGGCAAATTATTCTTTTTGAATACATATGGGCCGCAAACCATAAACTGTTGCAGCAGACTCCGCGGCATAACAGTTCAATGTAAAAAATTTTGCTTTGGTGAAATTATATATTGATAAATAATATTTTCTTTCAAATCACTCCCCCGTTTAATTTTGCACTAAACAAAATTTTTCAATACTATTCAACGGCATAGCCTATCAATACGGGTCGGATCGATCGGCCAATCAATCATTTTAAGCAATTAATAAGGATATATTGATCAGTTTTACTGATCGATCAATAATATTCCGCACCTTCGTAAACAGGGAGTCGGAAGATGGTAGATTCAGTATTAGACTTAAACGGCAGGTGGCACTATGTTACCCAGCCTATTTATAATTGCCAGTACAAAATGTTCGCCATGGAATTGCTTGCCCGAGATAAGGATGGATGGCTGAGTACCAAAAAACGCATTCAAGCCATGAGCCCGTCAGAAAAGCAAATTTTATTGATTGAACAACTGGAATGTATTTCAGAGAAACGCTCATACTTCATTGATAACGACGTCCTGGTAACCGTAAACATCGATTTCGTCACGGCGACTTTCCTACTACAGGATCGCTTCCTGAGTGATTTACTGGACAGCTCCCCATTTATCCATTTGAAAATAGATGAAATGTTCCCAAATCTTAACGATGGGAAGCGCAATCCGCTGCTGGCGAAATTGCACGAACGCTATCCGCTCTGGCTGAATGATTTGGGCAGAGGCAACGCCAGCCTCTATGCCGTTACCCAGTCAGTTTTCAGCTATATAAAATTGGATAAAAATTTTTATTTAGAGATGATGAAAAGCAGCAAAGATCATATTTTCCCGGTGCTGGTAAAAAATATGAAAAAATTTTGTCGCGGCGTCATTATTGACGGCGTACAGGACTATGCAGAATATGAGTATTTGAAATGCAGTGGAATAGAGGGGATGCAAGGAAACATTTACCCGACATACCTGCTCGATAACTTACCGGAATTGCCAACGCAAGCCAGCACGCGACCGCCATGGCGCACATGATGTGTAAATCTTTTCTTTCCACTGTCCGCCGTTCGCTATCCGCAGCTGTTCAATCAGAACATACCCGTCATACTGCAATCTGCAGGAAACTTAAGCGTTTTTCCTCCATAATCAATTAATCAGCATAACGCGTCTCGCAGATAAAACGGCTGACGGAACGCCTTTTCATCAAACAGGATTGAGCCTATCGAATAATATTAAATACCATTAAAATCAAATAAATATTAATAAATCTGAATGGAGGACATACTATGCCGCAGATTTTTACGCTCACCCTTGCCCCTTCTCTGGATTGCGCCACAACCACGCCCAGAATTTACCCTGAAGGAAAACTACGCTGCACGGCTCCGGTGTTCGAACCCGGAGGCGGCGGCATTAATGTTGCACGGGCCGTTGTCCATCTGGGGGGAAAAGCCCGGGCAATTTTTCCGATTGGCGGTCCCACGGGCGAGCATCTGGCCGAGTTGCTCGAACAGGAAGGCGTCGCAACCGAAACGCTGCACACGCAGGACTGGACGCGACAGAACCTGCACGTTCATGCCGATAATAGCGGTGAACAGTTCCGTTTTGTGATGCCCGGCGCCAGGCTGACCGCAAGCGAGTTCAACCAGTTGACCGAGCGGGTATTGAAGATCCCGTCGGATTCGCTATTGGTCATCAGCGGCAGCCTGCCGCCCGGTTGCGACGTCGATAAGCTGGCCCACCTGGTGAAGCAGGCTCAGGGAGGCGGATTAAGCTGTATTGTCGATAGCTCCGGCGCCGCACTGCAAGCCTGCCTGCAACTGGGGGGACTGGCGCTGGTGAAACCTAACCAGAATGAGCTGTCGGCCCTGATCGGACACCCGCTGGAAAGCCCGGATGACGTCTATAACGCGGCGGCCGAACTGGTGCGCAAAGGCGCGGCTGAGCGGGTGGTGGTGTCGCTGGGTCCACAGGGGGCATTGGCAATCGATGGTAAAAACTGCATTCAGGCCGTTCCGCCGCCGGTGAAAAAAATGAGCACCGTAGGCGCAGGGGACAGCATGGTCGGCGCCATGACATTAAAGCTGGCTGCCGGCGCCGGGCTGGGCGATATGGTGCGCTATGGCGTCGCCGCCGGGACAGCGGCGACGCTGAACCACGGCACGCGTCTGTGCGCGAAAGAGGATACGCAGCGCCTGTACGAATACATTTGCCAGAGCAAGGCATTATCCGCCTGAATGGGGTCAATCCTGCTGGGGCTGAGCAATAAAGATTTCAGCCCCGTTAACGCGTTATGACGAGAGCAAAAAGCGATCAAGATGCCGGCGTAACTGCTCATTCTCTTGTTTGAGCTCGTCGATTCTGTCCAGCAGGGTCAGCGTCATCGCAATGCCCGACCAGTCCAGATCCAGCTCGGCCTGTAGCCGCCGGGCACGCCGCAGGCAGCTCACCGCATCATAATCAAAAACCCAGCGCGGTTTATCCCGCTCCAGCGGCTCAATAACGCCCAGCCCGACGACTTCAATCAGTTCGTCCTGAGAGATATTTACTGACTGACACAGTTCCACCACGGTAAATGTCATTTCTTCAGCCATCATATTTACTCCCATCCATCCCGAGGATTAAACGCAGCCTGCTCGGCCAACTGTTTCCACAGGGCGCTGGCCTTTTCATCAGGTTTCGGGGGCATAACCACTTTCAGGATGGCGTACATATCGCCCGCCCCTTTCTTGCTGACTAACCCTTTACCCTTAATCCGCAACCGCCTGCCGCTCTGACTGCCGGGCGGCACCGTCAGCGCAATCTTGCCCGTCAGGGTTGGCACTTCGATAGTGGCGCCCAGCGCCGCTTCCCACGGGGCCAGCGGCACCACGATATGCAGATCCTGACCGTCAATATCAAACAGCGGATGCGGAGCAATGCGGATAACCAAAAATAAATCACCGTTCGGCCCGCCGCCGACGCCGGCGCTCCCCTGTCCTTTCAAACGGATGCGTTCGCCATTCCCGACGCCCGCCGGAATTTTCACATTCAGCGTTTTGGTAATTTCTTTCGTTTGGCGGCCCAGCTCGTCATAAACCGGCAAACGATAGGAAATCGGCCGGGTTTGCTCGACCAGCGTCTCTTCTAAAAACAGGGGCACTTCCATCTCGAAATCCTGGCCGCGGCCGCTGTGGGGAGCGTGCGCGGACGCTCGCTGTCCCGCCCCCGCGCGAGCGCCGAAAATGGATTCAAAGAAATCGGAAAAATCATGCCCGCCGCCTTGCGAACCTTGCCAGGTTTGCTCGCGACCGCCATAGTTCGGCGGCGGTTCGGAAAAGCGGGGATCGTTGCGATGCTGCCTCAGCTCATCGTATTCGGCGCGGCGCTCGCTGTCTTTCAGCACCTCATAGGCTTCGGCAACTTCCTTGAACTTGCTTTCTGCATTCTGCTCGGAGCTGACATCGGGGTGATATTTACGCGCCAGCCTGCGGTAGGCCGTTTTGATCGTTTTCAGATCGGCGGACGGGTCTACTTCCAACGCAGCATAGTAATCTTTAAACTCCATGCGGTAATACCCTCAATTCAATGGGTTATGCGATAGAAATCATTTTTATCTGTTCGATATGCTACTCATTCTGTTTGCTGTTCATTGCGATCATACACCTTTGATAAAGCGTCTACCTCCCTTAAAAACATAGACAATTAGCCTGGGTTACGGTGAGGATCGGAAAAATAATTGCAGAAAGAGATAGCGTTGCGCGCTTGAGGTGAATGCCCGGTCAAAACCGGGCATGGTGATGAAAACAATACGCTTAGAAGTTGTAAGTCACGCCGGCGCGGCCCGGTTCGTTATAGGTCGATGCGCCGGCAAAGCGTCCGTTCTCGGCGCCAGAGTGGAAGTGGGTTCGGTTCAGATCTTGGGCGTTCCCGCCAATTCCGCCAGAAGTCGTGCCAACGCTTGCGGATGCGTAATCATCGCATCATGCGATGCATCCAACTCGGCGTAATGCCAATCGGCCGTCTGCCGAACCCGCGCCAGCGAGCGTTCCAGCAGTTCGCCGGGAGCCCTGGTACAGCGGATATAACTTTTATGGGCGATCCCCATAGGATGCGCGCAGCGAATGCGCTCGAAATAGCTCCCCACCGGCTGTGGCGTCAGCCTGGCGTCAACCCACGCCTGGTCCGCGTCGCCGACGCCAAAAGCCGCCGAGGGCAAAGGGGGAATATGCCAGTCGGGATCGCCGTCTCTGGCTTCGGCATAGCGTTCAATCAGCATCGGAGCATGGTCGAGCAGCATTTCGCCATCGGCGGGCAGGAAAGCATCAAGCAGGATCAGGCGCCTGACCCGACCACCCAACCGGGAAGCCGCTGCCGTCGCGGGAAAACCGCCATAGCTGTGGCCCACGAGAGTGACGTCCCGCAAATCGGCATCGCGCACCAGGTCCACAATATCGGCGATGTGCGTACTTAATCCAATCGCTCGCGAGAGTTCCCCGCGGCGTTCGGCCAACCCGGAAAGCGTAGGGGTGAACACCTGATATCCCTCGTCGCGCAGCAGCGCCGCGACGCATTCCCAGCACCATCCGCCATGCCAGGCGCCATGCACCAGAACGAAATTCGACATAGATGGTTGCTCTATTCAGGTTAGGTACGTGCAATAGCAGAATACATAATCCAGCCAGCGCGGGCGACTCACGAAAGTCATTATTGAGGTTGTCGGTGGATTTTACTGGATGTCATGAGATGAAATGGAGCGAGTGAAGGGAATCGAACCCTCGTATAGAGCTTGGGAAGCTCTCGTTCTACCATTGAACTACACTCGCGCCGGAGATGCGCCAGGCATTATAGCGCTATCCCGTTGCCGGGCAAGTAAAAACCCCGGTAAACTGCTGGTGGAATAATCAATCAACTCATCTGACAACGCATTAAAACCTTGATGGCGCATGCAGCGAAACGGGTCAGCCGTCCGATCGTGCATTTTTTTCACTTTGCCGCAGTATGTTGAATTTCTTTCATATCCCCACGCGATTCAGACATGGTATGTTCGGAAGTTCTATAAAAAATGTGGTTCCCACAAAAAAAGAGAAAGAGATCAACGATGGAAAACCTAAAAACCGCTACGCCTCCATTTCGCGCCGACGTTGTCGGCAGTTATTTGCGTCCGGATTATTTGCATGCGGCGCGCGCGCAATATGCCAGGGGCGAGATCGATCATGACGAATTAAAACGCGTTGAAGATAAGGCCATCAGCGAATTGGTCGCCAAACAGAAGGCGGCCGGTCTTCAGGTCATCACGGACGGCGAATTCCGTCGCAGTTGGTGGCATCTGGATTTCATGTGGGGGCTCAACGGCGTTGAAAAAGCGAGTTTGTCGCGTGGTTACAATTTCTCCGGCACGGAAACTCGCCCCGAAACAGCCAGATTGACCGGCAAAATCAGCGGCGAAAATCATCCTTTCATCGATCATTTTCGCTTTCTGTCTACGTTCGCCGAAGGCGGCATTGTTCCTCGTCTCACGATCCCCGCTCCCGCTCAGTTTCTGAAAGAGCTATACCGGCCGGATAACCGGGAAAGCACGCTGCAATACTATCCCCGTCAGAGCGATCTGGTCGCGGATATCGCCGCCGCCTATCAGACATTTATTCGTGAAGTCTATGCCGCCGGCTGCCGCAGCCTACAGCTCGATGATTGCACGTGGGGCATGATGGTGGACGCGCGTTATAACAACGCCGGCGTCGCCGTCAAAGAAGAAAGCGCGTGTGGTTGTTCCCAACACGCCGATCATACCGTTATCAGCGACAATGTTCAGGAACTGGCGGAGCTGCTGCTGGAGGTCAACAACGCCGCGATTGCCGGCGCGCCGCAAGATCTGACGCTGGCGACGCACGTCTGCCGCGGCAACTATCGCTCGACCTGGGCGGCAAGCGGCGGTTATCAACCTATCGCCGGCATCCTGTTTGGAAAAGAAAACGTTGCCGCCTACTACCTCGAATTCGATACCGAGCGCGCCGGCGATTTTTCTCCCCTGGCGGAAGTTTCCGGAGACAAGCAGGTCGTATTGGGACTGATTTCATCCAAAATCGGCGAGCTTGAAGATAAACAGGCGGTTATCGCGCGTATTAAAGAAGCGACCCGTTATCTCCCGCTTGAACGTCTGTGTTTAAGCACCCAATGCGGTTTCGCGTCGACGGAAGAAGGCAATGCGCTGACGGAACAGCAGCAATGGGCCAAGATCGCGCTGGTTAAAGAGATCGCCGACGAAGTCTGGGGCGGCTAATCGCGATTCCCCAAATCATGCGGTAAAAAAAACCGGCGCCCAACCAAGGCGCCGGTTTTTTGTTTCAGCCAACGTGACCGCACGTTACTTCTGCGGACGCATCGCCGGGAACAGTATCACGTCGCGGATGGTATGGCTGTTGGTAAACAGCATAATCATACGGTCGATGCCGATGCCCAGACCGGCGGTCGGCGGCATGCCATGCTCCAGCGCGGTGACGTAGTCTTCGTCGTAGAACATGGCTTCGTCGTCGCCCGCGTCTTTGGCGCTGACCTGCTGGGCGAAACGATCCGCCTGATCTTCCGCGTCGTTCAGCTCGGAGAAACCGTTGCCGATTTCCCGGCCGCCGATAAAGAACTCGAAGCGATCGGTGATGTCCGGGTTCCGATCGTTACGGCGCGCCAGCGGCGACACTTCCGCCGGGTATTCGGTAATAAAGGTCGGCTGAATCAGATTGCTTTCCGCCGTCTCTTCAAAGATCTCGGTGACGATGCGGCCCAGCCCCCAGCTCTTCTCGATTTTGATGCCCAGCGACTCGGCAATCGCCGTGGCCTTCGCCAAATCGTCCAGGTCGGCGACGTTGGTTTCCGGGCGGTATTTGCAGATGGCTTCGCGCATGGTCAGCTTGGCAAACGGCTTGCCGAAGTCGAAGGTCTGATCGCCATATTCGATGGTCGTGGTGCCCAGCACGTCCTGCGTCAGAGTGCGGAACAGCGTTTCCGTCAACACGATAAGATCTTTATAGTCGGCATAGGCCATATAAAGCTCCATCATGGTGAACTCGGGATTATGGCGCGGGGAGATGCCCTCATTGCGGAAGTTGCGGTTGATTTCAAACACCCGTTCAAAACCGCCCACCACCAGGCGTTTCAGATACAGCTCCGGCGCAATACGCAGATACATATCGATATCCAGCGCATTGTGATGGGTGACGAACGGACGCGCCGCCGCGCCGCCGGGGATCACCTGCATCATCGGCGTTTCCACTTCCATAAAACCGTGATCGACCATAAAGCGGCGGATCGCCGCCATCACCTGCGAGCGGATACGGAAAGTATGGCGGGATTCTTCATTGGCGATCAGATCCAGGTAGCGCTGACGGTAGCGGGTTTCCTGATCGGCCAGGCCGTGGAATTTATCCGGCAGCGGACGCAGGGCCTTGGTCAGCAAGCGCAGTTCGGTACAGTGCACCGAGAGCTCGCCGGTTTTGGTTTTAAACAGCTTGCCGCGCGCGCCGAGAATGTCGCCCAAATCCCACTTTTTGAACTGCTCGTTGTAGACGCCTTCCGCCAGGTCGTCGCGGGAAACGTACAGTTGAATACGCCCGCCCACGTCCTGCAGCGTGACGAAAGAGGCTTTCCCCATAATGCGGCGGGTCATCATGCGGCCGGCGACGGTCACTTCGATGTTCAGCGCTTCCAGCTCTTCGTTTTCTTTGTCGTCATGGTCGGCGTGCAGGCGATCGGAGGTGCTGTCGCGGCGGAAATCATTGGGAAATGCAATGCCGTGCTCACGCAGCGTCACCAGCTTTTCACGGCGCGCTTTCAGTTCGTTATTAAGATCCTGCGCCTGATCGGCACCCTGTGATTGTGATTCAGCCATGAGAATTCCTTATAACCCCGCTTTTAAACTTGCTTCGATAAATTTGTCCAGATCGCCATCCAGCACCGCCTGGGTGTTGCGCGTCTCCACCCCGGTGCGTAAATCCTTGATGCGCGAATCA
Organism: Brenneria tiliae; assembly: GCF_023347575.1. Lineage (NCBI taxonomy): Bacteria > Pseudomonadati > Pseudomonadota > Gammaproteobacteria > Enterobacterales > Pectobacteriaceae > Brenneria > Brenneria tiliae. Next base: position 116,090 of record NZ_JAKPCB010000098.1, read on the forward strand.
TCCAACACATAGGAGCGAATCTGGCTGCCCCAGCCGATATCCGACTTGTTGTCTTCCAACACCTGCTTCTCAGCGTTTTTCTTTTGCATCTCAAACTCGTACAGCTTGGCTTTCAGCTGTTTCATCGCCTGATCTTTGTTTTTATGCTGGGAGCGGTCGTTCTGACACTGGGTGACGATATTGGTCGGAAGATGGGTAATACGCACCGCGGATTCGGTCCGGTTTACGTGCTGGCCGCCGGCGCCCGAGGCGCGATAAACGTCAATACGCAGGTCGGCCGGGTTGATTTCGATATCGATATCGTCATCCACTTCGGGATAGACGAAAGCGGAGCTGAACGAGGTATGACGGCGGCCGCCGGAGTCGAACGGACTTTTACGCACCAGGCGATGCACGCCGGTTTCGGTGCGCAGCCAGCCAAAGGCGTAGTCGCCCATAATCTTGATGGTGGCGGATTTGGTGCCGGCCACTTCGCCGTCGGACTCTTCGATAATTTCGGTTTTGAACCCTTTGGCTTCCGCCCAGCGCAGGTACATCCGCACCAGCATGCTGGCCCAGTCCTGGGCTTCGGTGCCGCCGGAGCCCGCCTGGATATCCAGATAGCAGTCCGCGCCGTCATACTCGCCGGAAAACATGCGGCGAAATTCGAGCTGACCCAGTTTGTTTTCCAGCGCGTCCAGTTCGGCCGCGGTTTCATTGAAGGTGTCTTCGTCGTCTTCTTCCACCGCCAGTTCCAGCAGACCTGCGACGTCTTCCAGCCCCTGCGTCATCTGATCGATGGTGTCGACGATGGCTTCCAGCGAGGAGCGCTCTTTACCCAGCGCCTGGGCGCGTTCCGGCTCATTCCAGACGTCAGGCTGCTCCAGTTCGGCGTTTACTTCTTCGAGGCGTTCTTTCTTGGCATCGTAGTCAAAGATACCCCCTAAGGACGGCCGTACGCTCCGACAGGTCCTGGATGCGGTTTTTTACCGGATTAATTTCAAACATGATTTTTATTTCTTACGTTAAGTCGTAGATGACGGAATGGTGTAAACGCGCCATTCTAGCGGATTAAACGCGCGTTTTATACTCTTTCGTCAGCCGAGTTACAGCGGCCACAGGTGCTGAATCAGCAGTTGCACCGAACGCTTGCCGCGAAACTCGTTGACGTCCAGCTTATAGGCCAGCTCCGCTTCGCGCACGCTGCTGTCCGGCCAGATTTTGGTATCGACGTTAAAGGCGATGCCGTCCAGCAGCGGGCCGCCGCTTAGCGGTTCCACCATCACTTTCAGGTGACGCTCGCCCACCAGCCGCTGTTGCAGAATGCGAAACCGTCCGTCGAAGGTCGGCTCGGGAAAAGCCTGTCCCCACGGCCCGGCGTCGCGCAGCATCTCCGCCGTGGACAGACACAGCTCCGGCAGGGCCAGTTCGCCGTCCGACCAGACCACGCCTTCCAGCTGCGAGGCATCCAGCCATTCGCCCACCAGTTCGCCAAAGCGCTGGCGGAAGGGCTCAAACTGCGTCTCTTGCAGCGTGAGTCCCGCCGCCATCGCATGGCCGCCGAACTTGTCCATCATCCCCGGATAGCGCGTATCCAGCCGCTCCAGCGCATCGCGCAGGTGCAGCCCGGCGATGGAGCGTCCCGACCCTTTCAGCATGCCGTCCCCCGCCGGGGCAAAGGCGATCACCGGCCGGTGAAAGCGATCCTTGATGCGCGACGCCAGAATGCCCACCACCCCCTGATGCCACTCCGGATGGTACATCGCCAGCCCGTAGGGCAGCGCGTCGCGGCTTTGCTCCAGCGTTTCGCACAGGCGCAGCGCCTCGACCTGCATCCCCTGTTCGATTTCGCGGCGCGTCTGATTCAGGGCGTCCAGATCGCTGGCCAGCATGCGCGCCTGCACGATATCGTCGCTGAGCAACAGCGCCACCCCGACCGACATATCATCCAGCCGTCCGGCGGCGTTGAGCCGCGGCCCCAGCGCGAAGCCCAGATCGCCGGCGACCAGTTGACCCGCTTCGCGGTTCGCCACTTCCAGCAGCGCCCGGATGCCGGGCCGGCACCTTCCGGCGCGAATGCGGCTCAGCCCCTGCGCCACCAGAATGCGGTTGTTGGCATCCAGCGGCACCACGTCCGCTACCGTGCCCAGCGCCACCAGGTCCAGCAGTTCGGCCAGCTTCGGCTCCGCCAGCCCTTGTTCGGTAAACCAGCCGCTCTCCCGCAGGCGCACGCACAGCGCCATCATCAGATAAAAGGCGACGCCGACGCCCGCCAGCGCTTTCGACGGAAAGGCGCAGTCGCGCAGGTTGGGGTTAATCATGGCATCGGCGGCGGGCAGTGTTTCTCCCGGCAGATGGTGGTCGGTCACCAGCACCGCGATGCCGCGCCGGTGCGCCTCCTCCACCCCGGCATGGGAGGAAATGCCGTTATCCACCGTGACGATAACCTCGGCGCCCAGCTCAGCGGCCTGCGCGACCACTTCCGGGCTTAACCCGTAGCCATCCTCAAAGCGGTTCGGCACCAGGTACTTCACGTTAACGCCGCCCATGCCGCGCAGCGCCAGCACCGTCAGCGCGGTGCTGGTGGCGCCGTCGGCGTCGAAATCGCCGACGATCACCATGCAGCGCCGGTCCGCCAGCGCCCGCCGCAGAAAATCGACCGCCTTGTCGATGCCGTTCAACAGACGGTAGTCCAACAGACCGCGCAGGCTGCGCTCCAGCTCCTGCGCGCCGCTGACGCCGCGCTGCGCGTACAGGCGGCGCAACAGCGGCGGCAAGGTCGCGGGTAAATCACTATCCTCCGCCAGCGGACGCCGGCGCAGCTGGGTTATCAGTTCCACAGTGTAATCAACCACCCGTTTTCAGCGACGCGCTGTGCGCGTCCAGCATCGCCAGCATCTCTTTCGGCCCCTGATAGCCGGGCACCACCGTGCCGTCCTCCAGTACGATGGCCGGAGTTCCCTGCACGCCGAACTGCACGCCAAGCTGATAGTGAGCGGCGATATGGGTTTTGCAGGTGGCGGGGGAAATCTCTTCGCCTTTCAGCGCGTCATCAAACGCCTTGTTGCGGTTCGCCACGCACCAGATGGACTGCATATCCTTTTCGGCCTGCGAGTTCAGCCCCTGACGCGGAAAGGCCAGATAACGCACGGTAATACCCAGGGCGTTGTAATCTTTCATCTGCTCGTGCAGCTTGTGGCAATAACCGCAGGTGATATCGGTAAATACCGTGATCGCATATTTTTCCTGCGGGGCCTTGTAGACGATCATCTGCTCGCGCAGCGCGTCCATTTTTCCTTTCAGCAGTTGATTGGTTACGTTGAGCGGCGCCGCGCCGCCGACGTCGTACAACGGCCCCTGGATAAGATGCTTGCCGTCGTCGCTGATATAAAACGCGCCGCTGTCCGTCAGCACGGTTTTCATGCCGGAAAGCGGCGACGGCTGAATCTCGGCAGCCTGCATCCCCAGGCGGTTCAGGGTCTGTTTTATCGCCGCATCTTCGGCGTGGGCAAAACCGGCAGCCGTTGCCGCCAATAGAGAAAGCAGTAGTAACCCTTTTTTCATTTCATCAATCCTGTTTCGGTTTATCGCCTAATCCGCCGCTGACGGCCATCACGCCCGCGGATGGTGCATCTGATGGAGTTGTTTCAGACGTTCCGTCGCCACGTGGGTATAAATCTGCGTCGTGGAGAGATCGCTGTGTCCCAGCAACATCTGCACCACCCGTAAGTCCGCGCCGTGGTTCAATAAATGGGTGGCGAACGCATGACGCAGCACATGCGGAGAAAGTTTTTCGCTATCGATCGACGCCAGAATCGCATAGTGCTTGATGCGATGCCAGAACGTCTGACGCGTCATCTGCTGCGCGCGGTTACTGGGAAACATCACATCCAGCGCGCGCCCGTTAAGTAGCCACGGCCGCCCATATTCCAGATATTGCTCGATCCAGTACACCGCTTCTTCGCCCAGCGGCACCAGCCGCTCTTTATCGCCTTTCCCGACCACCCGCACCACCCCCTGACGCAGGCTGACATCGCTAATCGTCAGTCCCACCAGTTCGGAAACGCGCAGCCCGGTGGCATACAATACCTCAAGCATGGCCTTATCGCGCAATTCCAGCGGCTGCTCGACGTTGGGGGCGCGCAGCAGCGCTTCAACCTGAGCCTCGCTCAAATCTTTCGGCAAACGCTGCGGCAGCTTGGGGGATGACAGCACCGCGCTGGGATCGTCACCGCGGATTTTTTCCCGGTAAAGGTACTGGAACAGCCGGCGCATGGCGCTCAACAAACGCGCCGAACTGCTTGCCTTATAGCCGCCTTCCAGGCGCTCGGCCAGAAAAGATTGCAGATCGGCGGCCTGCGCCTTGAGCAGGCCGCTATCGTGATGCGCCAGCCACTCTGCCAGCGAGCGTAAATCCAGGCGGTAAGAGGCCAGCGTATTTTCCGCCAGATTACGCTCCAGCCACAGCGCATCGAGAAATTGCTCAATAAATGCCTGATCCTGCTCGTGCATCGCGCCGTCCCCTTTCACTGATGAACCGCTATTATGCCTGAGCAATCCGCTAAGGCGCTAATCGCCGGCGACCTCGGCGAATTAATCGCAGCGATTGCCGAATCTCACTTATCCCGTTATATCTGACATCGCCATAACATTCTCTGGTAAAAACATAATACGATAAGATTATATTTTACGTATTGCGGATATGCCGGAATAGGCTCCACGCGCCGTTTTTCGTCCCGTTATCTCCCCACGGAATCTCCGTTGAAAAGCGCTTTTTTCTATGCATAGAATGGTCGTTCGTGTTGTTAAAAAAGATGAACGAATTACCATGCAAGCCACCATCACTCCCGCTATCGAGGCCGACGCTCCGCCGGTAAATTCCAGAAGTAAAGTTATCATTGCCTCGCTGGTGGGAACCGCGATTGAATTTTTTGATTTCTATATTTACGCCACCGCCGCCGTGCTGGTGTTTCCACATATTTTCTTCCCGCAGGGCGACCCGGCGGCGGCCACGCTACAGTCGCTGGCGACCTTTGCGATAGCCTTTATCGCCCGGCCGATCGGCTCGGCGGTATTCGGTCATTTCGGCGACCGCGCCGGCCGCAAGGTGACGCTGGTGGCGTCATTGCTGACCATGGGAATTTCAACGGTGCTGATCGGCCTGTTGCCCAGCTATGAAACCATCGGCATCCTTGCTCCCATCCTGCTGGCGCTGGCCCGTTTCGGCCAGGGACTGGGGCTGGGCGGCGAATGGGGCGGCGCGGCGCTGCTGGCGACCGAGAACGCCCCGGCCCATAAACGCGCGCTGTACGGTTCATTCCCGCAGCTCGGCGCGCCGATCGGCTTCTTCTTCGCCAACGGCACCTTCCTGCTGCTCTCCTGGCTGCTGACCGATGAACAATTTATGCAATGGGGCTGGCGCGTACCCTTTATTTTCTCCGCCGTGCTGGTGCTGATCGGCCTGTACGTGCGCGTCTCCCTGCATGAAACGCCGGTATTCGCCAAAGTCGCCAAAGCAGGCAAACAGGTGCGGGTTCCAATCGGAACGCTGTTCAGCAAACATATGAAAGCCACCATCCTCGGCACTTTCATCATGCTGGCGACCTACACGCTGTTCTATATTATGACCGTCTACTCCATGACCTACGGCACCACGCCGGCGCCGAACGGGCTGGGCTTTTCGCGCAACGCCTTCCTGTGGATGCTGATGATTGCGGTGATCGCCTTCGCCGTTATCATCCCGTTGTCGGGCTATCTGGCGGATATATTCGGACGGCGTAAAACCATGATCACCGTAACCTGCCTGATGCTGCTGTTCGCCATGCTGTTCCCGTCGATGCTCGGTTCCGGCAATCAGGCTCTGGTGATGGCCTTCCTGATTTGCGGCATGGGCATGATGGGGCTGACGTTCGGCCCGATGGGCGCGCTGCTGCCGGAACTGTTCCCGACGGAAGTACGCTATACCGGGGCCTCTTTCTCTTATAACGTCTCATCCATTCTCGGTGCGTCCGTCGCGCCCTATATCGCCACCTGGCTGACCGTCAATTACGGCCTGTTCTACGTGGGGGTTTATCTGGCGGCGATGGCGTCGCTGACGCTGATTGCACTACTGCTGAGTAAAGAGACGCGCCATCAGTCTCTCTGATCGGAGCTGTCGTGAAGGCCGCACGGCTTTCACGACATTTTCCTGCCGCCGCCTTTTCCTACTGGCGGCGCTTGTCATTCCTTATGCAGACATTCATCTGACGATATCCACGCGGGATTCATAAGGGACGATCTCTCCATCCGGCTGCAGTCTATACCGTTGATTAGATGTCCTGAGCGTGATGCTACCCGCGCCATTGTCATTTATGGAAAAAAGAAGTTGTTTCTCAATGCAGTTTTTCTCTACCGGCATATCTTCAAAACACAGGCGGTCATATTCACTTTCCTTATAACCCTCGCCGAAGTCCCAGAAGGTAATATTGAAGGAACCATAAGACGAGCGTTTGGGGATAGCGTATTTCTCTTTCAGCATCGCCCTATTCTTCAGCCACCAGTCGATCTTTCCCCGATTGGTCAGCGGAAAATTCAGTACCAGCACATGGCTAAAATCACTGTGTTGATGAATCGCCACGATTTTTACCGGCCGGGAAAGCCAGATAATGCCGTAGACGGCGGCCAGAACGGCCAAAACGGCAACCACGCGCCCTTTCGACAAAATCTTCATTTACGCCCCATCCTGGTAATTTCTACCTCGGTTTCCATCTCGGTGATAAACGGCCGCTGCGCCAGCGGGCCGTAGTGTTGCAGAACAAATCAGATCTTAAAGAAACTAAACTGGCGAAATTTCCACTTCAAAATATCCTCGTCATCCAGTCCAAAATGATCCTGCACCCGGTAGTGAACAGCTGCCCGGAAGTCATTATCGCCAATGTGCAGAGACTTCAGGGTAATATGAGCCGCCCAGATATCATGAACGGTAATTCCCATACCGTTAACATGGTCAATCAATCTATCAAACTTTGGCAATACACTAAGCATTATCGCATCTTTGATTTTGCTTTCTGCCGCTAACGGAAACTGTTTATTTTTCCAGTCGATATTAGTATTAATAGCTGCCCCTATATTGTACAACGTACTTTTTTCCGACAAATCCTCGACAAGCTGCTCCCTCAGCGCCTGATCAAGCAGCGGGCTGCGGAAGGTCGCGCCGTTGCCGTAACGCATATGGTCGATCATCTGATGGATAAGGGGCGCGTAAGGACCAATCATAGCGAAAGGCCATGCAAGATCGTGAAATTCGGCGAACAGGCGGCTCAGGCATTCTTCTGTGGTGAGGTATCGGATGTTTGGCCTGCGCCCAACTCATACGGGTAAGTCCAGACGGGAGCCTCTATCTCGGCGCGCGTATAGGGATTAACCCGCGTAGAAACGTCCGTGAGGCTGAAGATAGTTTTGAGGGTGGATTCGCTATGGTCGCCATAGCGCATGTCCGGCGCCTGATAGTCATCCATTTTATTCCGGCTTTCAAAAACGCGATGAGGAAAATGCAACGCGACAGGTTTTATCGTCAATTCAGTCATTATTTGGAAATCCTTTTACCCTGTATGATCAGTGGAGAGCCATCGCCGCGCGGGCCATGCCTCCCTTCCGTTTCAAACAATAATAACCCGCGCAGTTTACCCTATACGTCCAGTAGCGTCATTACCGCTACACGCAATCAGAAGCCTGACTGGCGAATGCCACGATTGCGCTCAATGAAGATGCTTGATTTTACACAACAAGACAATCATGCTCAGCGCTATGCAAAACTGTTTGCTGCAATACCTGTCAATATATTGAATGAAATAGCATCATTGCATTACGGAACACACGATGAAAATTGGTCTGTTTTACGGCTCCAGCACCTGCTATACCGAAATGGCGGCAGAAAAAATCCGCGACATCCTGGGTGAGGATCTGGTGGATCTGCACAACGTCAAAGATGTCTCCCCGCAACGGATGGAAGAGTACGGCATATTGATTCTGGGCATTCCCACCTGGGATTTCGGCGAACTTCAGGAAGACTGGGAGGCCGTGTGGCAACAGCTGCCCACGCTGAATCTGCAAGGCAAGATCGTGGCGCTGTACGGCATGGGCGATCAGTTGGGGTACGGCGAGTGGTTTCTGGATGCGCTGGGGATGCTGCACGCTCAGCTACAGCCGCTGGGGGTGAAATTTATCGGCTACTGGCCGACGGAGGGCTACGAGTTCACCAGCCCGAAACCGCTCGCCGCCGATGGCAAACGGTTTGTCGGGCTGGCGCTGGATGAGGTCAATCAGTACGATCTCAGCGACGAGCGCATTGAGCAGTGGTGCGAACAGATTTTGCTGGAAATGGAACCGCTGCTGTAAACGCCGTTATCGTTTCTGTAACCACCATCTTGCGCGCGCCGGCGCGTCAAAAAAGCTCCAGGCCACAAAGCGGCTCTGTTTCTGCCCCTGCGCCATATTGACGGTCGCGACTTTCTCCGCGCCGACGTTTTCCAGCGCCCGATACAGCTCGGGCAGGTTTTCTTTGCGCGACACCAGCGAGGTGAACCACAGGCACTGGCGGGCAAAGCCGGCGCTCTCGTTAATCATTTGACTGATAAATGCGGTTTCCCCGCCTTCGCACCACAGCTCATCCTGCTGGCCGCCGAAGTTGAGCGGCGAGTTTTTATCCAGGCCGAGATTATGCAGCTTGCGCTGCGACCCCTGACGCGCCTCGGCGGCGGATGCGTGGAACGGCGGATTACACAGCACGGCGTCGAAAATTTCGTTCTTATGAATAATACCGGCAAGAATCGCTTTGCTGTTTTTTTGGCGACGTAAACGAATGGCCCGATTCAGGCCGGGGTTCGCCTCGATGGTGGCGTTGGCCGCCTGCATCGCCTGCGGATTAATTTCGCTGCCGGTAAAACGCCAGTCATATTCACGATGGCCAATCAGCGGATAGATGCAGTTGGCGCCGCAGCCGACGTCCAGCACCGACGCCCCGCGCGGCACCACGGATTGATTATCCTCCGCCAGCAGATCGGCCAGATGATGAAGGTAATCCGCCCGGCCGGGCACCGGCGGACAGAGAAAACCGTCCGGAATAATCCAGTGTTCAATCTGGTAGAAATGGTGCAACAGCGCCTGATTCAGCACCTTGACGGCCTGCGGATCGGAGAAATCAACCGACTCGTCACCGTAAGCATTCGCCTTGACGAAAGGTATCAGCGCCGGATGGATTTGCTTCAGCGCGGTAAAATCATAGCGACCGCGGTGGCGGTTACGCGGGTGCAGCCTGTTTTTTTGCGCGGCATGGTTATCTTTGGGCGTGGTCATCGGCTTCTCTCTTGTTGAATGGCGCGTAAGATACCCGCTGCGCTAAGCCGCGTAAATCATTGCCGTCAATTTCTCTGCAGCAGCAGTTGGCGCAGATGGCGCCACTCGTCGTTTCCCATGCTGTCCGACGCCAGCCACAGACGCTGCCGTTCTTTACCATCCATCGATTTCAGCGACAGCAGAATGCCGTTCTTCAGTATCCACGGACGTTTGATAATCTGCCAGTCCTGCTGCTGCCAGCGCAGGTGCGTTGCTCCGCGCAGGGAAATTTCCCCCTGGCGAACCTTGATGTTGCGCTGGCTGCGGATAAAACCGAACACCACCAGCGTGACCAGCCCCAGCCACAGTGCGGTATAGCTATCCGGCCAGGGAGCCAGCAGTATCAGTAAAACCAGTAATCCGTGCACAACCAGTGAGAACAGCTGCATGCGCCAGGAAACGCGAAGGTCACATTGCCACTGGGCCACGGGCTTTATTTCGCGTCTGGATAAGGGAAATCATACGTTTCAGATCCTGATCTTGCGGTTCACCGTGATTCATCAGCCAGTTAAACAGATCCGGATCGTCACACTGCAGCAGGCGGACGAACGTCCGTTTGTCGCCATCGCTTAGCGCATCATACTCATGCTCAAAAAAAGGCATGATAGAAATATCCAGCTCACGCATACCGCGCCGACATGCCCAGTGAATGCGTGATTTATTATCGATTTCCATGCTTATACCACCTTGTTTATCGATGCTGACTATCAGTGTAACCCGATTTACGCTGCGAATGTTCAACTAATAGTAACACTTTGACATATTTTAACGGCCGATGGATCGCCGCAACGCAGGCTTACGATGCCCCTCGCACAATAACCGCTTGCAAACCCCGGCCGCTCTTTTACCATTAGACCATTCGCTTATTGCCCAAAGCAGCAGGATGGTACTATGGCTCCTCAACCCGCTTTCGCCTCACAACCCCCGTTCGCCTCCGCCCAGTTACCCGCGACGCTGATTTCGCTTGATGACTGGGCGCTGGTCGCCTTGACCGGCCCCGATACCGTCAAGTACCTTCAGGGACAGGTCACCGCCGATGTGGATGCGCTACCCGCCGACCAGCATGTGCTCTGCGCGCACTGCGACGCCAAGGGAAAAATGTGGAGCGGCCTGCGCCTGTTCCAGCGCGGGGAAGGTTTCGCCTTTATCGAACGGCGCAACCTGCGCGATACCCAACTCAACGAGCTGAAAAAATACGCCGTTTTTTCCAAAACCACGATAGCGGCAGACGACGATATCATTCTGCTGGGCGCCGCCGGCGCGCAGATCCGCGAACGCCTGCGGCCGATTTTCGCCGTCCTGCCGGACGCCGAGCATCCGGTGGTTCAACATCAGGGCGCCACCCTGCTCCATTTTTCGCACCCGGCGGAGCGTTTCCTGCTGGTGCTGGACGCGGAGCAGTGCGCGACGCTGCTGCAACGCCTGGCAGGCCAGACCGAATTAAATGATAGCCGCCAATGGCTGGCCTTGGATATTGAATCCGGTCTGCCGATCGTTGACAGCGTAAACAGTGCGCAGTTCATCCCGCAAGCGGCTAATTTACAGGCATTAAACGGCATAAGCTTCAGCAAAGGATGCTACGCCGGGCAGGAAATGGTCGCCCGCGCCAAGTACCGGGGCGCCAACAAGCGGGCGCTCTACTGGCTGGCCGGACGGGCAAGCCGGGTTCCCGAGGCCGGGGAGGATCTTGAATTACAGCTGGGGGAAAACTGGCGCCGCACCGGCACCGTACTGGCGGCCTGCCGCTTGCGGGATGAAAGCGTCTGGGTGCAGGCGGTGCTGAACAACGATCTTGAGGCCGGCAGCGCCCTGCGCGTGCGCGACGATGCCGACGGCAAACTGACGATCCAGCCGCTGCCTTATGTTATTGAAGGCTGAAGCCCTTTCAGATGACTGGCCGTTTGCCCGCTTGATTTAAGCGTTCCCAGCCATGCTTTATGCCATTGCGTAACCTGTGCGCCAGACTTTGACTGGCGCATTTTTATTCATCATAATCCAGAGTAATGAAAGGGACGCCCATGCCTGTGATACTGAGATTCAGAGGTTTTACCTTTTTCTTCTACTCGAATGAGGGCAATCCTCAGGAACCAGCGCATATTCATGTACGGAACTCAGAAGCCGAGGCCAAATTCCGGCTAACGCCAGAGGTTAAACTTGCTCGAAATGACGGGTTTAGTGCCCGGGTATTGAAGGAGCTATCTGAGATTATTGATATTAATAAAGCGTCATTTCTGGAGGCCTGGAGTGACTATTTCAGCTAAGAAGATTCATTTCGATGAATTTAATATGTGGGTAGAGCTTAGTGATGCCCGAACCCTTGGTGTTCCGTTAGCCTGGTTTCCCCGGTTGTTGCATGCAACGGAAGCGGAGCGGAATAGCTATGAGTTGAGTCCTCGTGGAATCCACTGGGACAAGCTTGACGAAGACATTTCCGTTGAAGGTTTGCTGGATGGCCGTGGCGATGTTACCCACCGCCCTCATAGTGCAGCCTAATCTTTTGTGGAGGTTATTTATGGCGGTTGCGAACTGTTGGTAAGGAATCACGGCTTGGGTAAAGCCGTACGATAGAATAAAACGTTATTCGTCAGCCGTTATCGAACTTACTTACACGTACAGATAAATCGCCAGAAAGTGGCAGACGCTGCCGCCCAGCACAAAACCGTGCCAGATAGCGTGGTTGTAGGGAATTCGATTACAGGCGTAAAAGATCACCCCCAGCGTATAAATCGCGCCGCCGACGGCCAGCAGCGTGATGCCGGTAATGGATAATGTCATCGCCAGCTGATAGATCACCACTAACGATAACCACCCCATCACCAGATAGGTTATCAGCGAGAGCGCTTCAAAACGGTGGGCAAACGCCAGCTTAAAGATAATCCCCAGCAGCGCCATACTCCAGATCACCACCATCAGCCCCTGGGCCAGCGGCGAGTTAAGCCCTACCAGCAGGAAAGGCGTATAGGTGCCGGCAATCAGCACGTAAATCGCGCAGTGATCGAACTTCTTCAGCCAGTGCTTGGCACGCGGCGAAGGAATCGCATGGTACAGCGTGGAAGCCAGAAACAAGAGAATAATACTGCCGCCGTACAGGCTGTAGCTGGTGATGGCCACGCCGTCCGCGCCGTTATTCACCGCCTGCACCAACAGCAGCACCAGACCGACAATACCGAAAACCAGGCCGATTCCGTGGCTGACGCTGTTGGCGATCTCCTCCGCCACCGAGTATCCCGACTCCCACAAATTCTTTGACATATTGCCCTTACTTATCAATAACACCGGCCGCTAAGGCCCGATAACGCAGAAGTTAACGCACCGGATGCGTAACCTTTGAGCAGCTTAGCCGAGAATAGTTTCGGTGTACACGTGTACGCTAAAATAATTACCGGACATTACATTTCGCTTTTAACCGCAATCATGCGTATAAATCTCCGGTCACTTCCCCTACAATTACCCACTTTTAAAGCTCAGCTATTGTGAAGCGATATCCTGCTTTGATAACTATACCCAATAGATTTCGAGGTGTAGGAAGGCGGCAACCGAGTGAATCCCCAGGAGCTTACACCAGTAAGTGACTGGGGTGAGCAAGGGCAGCCAACGCACCTGCAACTTGAAAGATGACGGGTATATCGGGTTTTGACATTTTCCGCGCCTGTAATCACTTGCCCGATTTTAACTGAAAGAGGTTGTTCCCATGTCGTTTGCTCCCGCCGTTCTCGATTTCGGTTCACTGACCGATGTGGTCGCTTTTCTGATGGAAATCGACAAGCTGAAAAGCGTGCAGCGCCGTTCAAAAATTATTGGCAGCCCGCGCCATGAGGACTCCGCCGAGCACAGCTGGCATTTTGCCGTCGCCGCCATGAGCCTGGCGCCTTATGCCGGGAAAGAGGTCGATATCAACCGCGTTATTCAAATGGCGCTGATTCACGATATCGTCGAAATCGATGCCGGCGACGTCATGGTTTACGACTTGCCCGCCCGCGCCGCGGTACAGGCTCAGGAAGCGTTGGCCGCCGCGCGGATTTTCGGCCTGCTGCCGGAACCGCAGCGCCAACGGTTCCACCAGCTGTGGCTGGAATACGAAGCGGGCGAAACCGCCAACGCCCAATTTGCCCTGATGCTCGATCGCGTGCTGCCGGTACTGATGAACCTGCACAATCAGGGTCAAAGCTGGGTGGAGAACGGTATCCGGCTGGATCAGGTTCTGGGCCGCGCCGAGTTTATCGCCGGGATTAACCCGGAGCTGTGGCGGCACCTGAAACAGCATTTGCAAGCCGCGCAGGACAAGGGCTGGCTGCTGTAACCTATGCACGGGTTTTGCCGTTGCCGGAATATATTTCAGCCACCAGCCGGGGTTTATAGGGCAAGCGGCGTTTGAGCCGCCCTATTTATTCCACCTGTTTCAGCGCCGTCCTCTCCACGTACGGCTTCATAATGCCGTCCGCCTCCCGTTGGGCGCGCGCCGCGGCGTCCTCCACCTTGGCGCCGGGATCGTTAAGCAGGGCCGCCAGCTGATTTTCCATCGCCTTACGCACGGCGACGGTCTCGTAGGTGGCGTACCACGGATGGGCGTACTGCAACTGCGCCAGCGCCGTTTTCGCCCGCGGATCCTGCGCCAGATAGCTTTTCATTTCCGGCATATCGTAGGCGGCCATGCGCGGGGCGAAATAGCCGGTGAAGCGGCTCCAGCTTCCGTTCACTTCCGGGCTGACCAGATAGCTCAGAAACTGCCAGGCGGCTTTCTTCTGTTCTTCGGAAATGCCTTTAAAACTCACCAGGCTGGCGCCGCCGATGGTCACGCCGCGGCGCTCTTTCTCCGGCATCATCGCCACGCCCAGCGGAAAATCTTTGGTGTTCTCGCGCATAAAGCCCAACGCCCCGGTGCTGAGCATCGCCATGCCCAGCTTGCCGGAGAAGAACGCGGCGCTGATCTGCTTGGAATTAAGTACCCCGGCGGGCATCACCTTGTGGCGATAAACCAGGTCGCGCCAGAACTGCAACGCCCCTTTGGTGGAGGCGGTGTCGTAATAGACTTCGCCGGGATAGTCGGCGTTGTAGTATGCGCCGCCGTTGGCGCGCGTCAGGGAAGACAGCATCCAGCCGCCGTAATCATCGTTGGTGGAGGGGATCATGATGCCCCACAGCCCTTTGGCCGGATCGGTCAGTTTTTTGGCCACCGCCACCACCTCGTCCCAGGTTTGCGGCGGCTGGTCGAATCCGGCCTGCTTCAGCAGAGTCTCGTTGTAGTACAGGATCGGCGTGGAGTTGTGGAACGGAATGGCGTAGGTCACCCCCATCACCTGCGCGTTCTGATGCAGCGCCGGCCAGAAATTTTCGCTCAGAAACGGCGTGGCCCGCTCGTCGCCGTATTTAAACAGCTCATCCATCGGCAGGATCTGATCCTTGATAACCAGATCGGCGGTGAAGTTGGCCGACATGATCACCAGCGCGGGCGGATCCCCCGCCTTCGCGGCGGCTTCGGCCTTTACCTTGGTGGTGTCGTAGCCGCCGGTAAAAATGCCGCGCACCTCCACCCGATCCTGCGACGCGTTGTAGTCGCTAATGATCCGTTTCATTTCCATCGTCAGCTTGCCGTCCACCGGCGCGGGAAACATAAAGTCGATACTCTGTCTGGCCAGCGCCTGGCTCGCACTGAGCAGCGCCACGGCCAGCGCCACGACACGGTACTTACGCATGTTTTTTCTCCTGGGATAAATTGCGGGCGGTGCGCCCGGAAAACCAATGACAATCCTGTAGCGCAAAGCTCAGCGTCAGCGCGGCGCCGACCGCCGGCACGCCCTGGCGATTGGCGCGCCGGTAGCGCAACGCGCCCAGCGGGGTATCCACCTGCATCAGGTATTCCGCGCCAAACAGCTCGCGCTGCGTCACCGTGGCCGGCAGTCGCACCCGCCCTGGCGCCGCGCCCTGCTCGGTAATATGTTCCGGGCGAATGCCCAGCAGCACCGTCGTCAACGCGCGGGTTTCGTCCGTTTCCGGCAAAGCGATCTGTTGATCGAGCAGCGCGGCCTGCCCCGACGTACAGGGCAACGAGATCATATTCATGGTCGGGGTGCCGATAAATCCCGCCACAAACACGTTGGCGGGATGGGCATACAGCTGTTCGGGCGTGCCTACCTGCTGCAATTCGCCCCGATCCAGTACGGCGATGCGATCGGCCATGGTCATGGCCTCAATCTGATCGTGGGTGACGTAAACGGTGGTGGTTTTCAACTGCCGATGCAGCGCCATAATCCCGTCGCGCACGTCGCTGCGCAGCCGGGCGTCCAGGTTGGACAACGGCTCATCCATCAGAAACAGGCGCGGATCGCGGACAATCGCCCGCGCCATCGCCACCCGCTGACGCTGGCCGCCGGAGAGTTTTCCCGGCTTGCGGCTCAGCAGGTCTTCAAGCTGCAACAGGCCGGCGACCCGCCGCACCCGCTCCGGATACTCCGCTTTCGGCTCGCCGCGCATACGCATGCCGAAGGTGATGTTCTGCTCCACGGTCAGGTGGGGAAACAGCGCGTAGTTCTGGAAGATCAGCGAAAAATTACGCTGCTTCGGGCTCCAGCCGGTGATATCTTCCGCGCCGAGCAGAATTTGCCCCTCGCTGACGCTCTCCAACCCCGCCAGCATACGCAACAGGGTGCTTTTGCCGCAGCCGGACGGACCGACCAGCACCAGAAATTCCCCGGCGGCGATATCCAGCGACAGCGATTGCAACGCCGGGGTCTGTTCAAACCGCTTGCTGATATTGCGTAACCGAATCACAGCCATGACTCATCCACCGGGCAGCTGATACGCGGATCGTAGCGATAAGGACCGGCAAACGGCGCCAGCGACTGGCAGTAACTGACCAGACCGGTAAGCGGAACGTGGCGGTGCATAACGAAAGAGGCCGGTTCAAGATTGTAGTAAGGCGCGTCGTCATGATGAAAATAGGGCACCTGATGCACCGTGCCCGGCACGGTGGCGACGATCGCCTGCCGGTATTGGGTAACGATCAAACGATGGTTATGGCCGCAGAACACCCGCGTCAGCTGCGGGAAACGCTCGATCAACCGCAATATTTCACGGCCGTTTTCGCAGGCGATGGGATCCATCTGCGCCGACCCCAGCGGCAGCGGCGGATGGTGCATGAAGATCGCGCTTTCGCGATCCTGATGCGCCGTTAGCTGCTGCTCCAGCCAGTCAAGCGTCGCCGCCGTCAGCCAGCCTTTCGACTGCCCGGCCAGACTGCTGTCGATAAACAGCAGCCGTAGCGGGAAGCCGTCCACCGCATAGCGGATATTTTCCGCGTCGTCCCCCAGCTGCGGGCACAGCGGACGCATGGCGTCGAGAAAATGGTGTTTGTCGTCGTGATTGCCCGGGATCACGTACAGCGGATAGTCCAGCATCTGCAACACGCGGCGCGCCACCTGATACTCCCGCGGGCAGCCGCAGTTGACGATATCGCCGCTCACCACCACCGCGTCCGGCCGTTCCGTCAGCGCGTTCAGCTGACTGACCACCTGCGCATTCTGACCGTTAACATCAATAAATTCATATAACTTGCGCCCCTCACTGCGAAAATGCAGATCGGAAATCTGTGCCAGCAACATGGCGTTTCTCCTACTTGATACCCGAAAAACCAAAACTACTCAGAAACTGTTTTTGGAACAGCACGAACGCCAGCATCAGCGGCAAACACACCAGCAGCGTACCGGCGCAAATCAGCCCCCACTGCCCGCCGGACTCCGCGCCCATGGCGAACGACACCAGACCGATGGTCAGCACCTGTTTGTCCGGGTCGTTGAGCACCATCAGCGGCCACAGATATTCGTTCCAGTGGTAGGTGATGCTGACGGTGGCGAAAGCCAGAATCGACGGCCAGGTCATGGGGATCAGTACGTGGAACACCACCTGCCACCAGCGGCAGCCCTCCATCAGCGCCGCCTCTTCAATTTCCTTGGAAATATTGAGAAACGCCTGGCGCATCAGGAATACGCCGAACGCCGAGGCAAAATAGGGCATCATCACCCCGGTCAGGGTATTGAGCAGGCCCAGCTGTTTCAGCGTCATCATGTTCGGCACCATCATCACCACCGGCATGATCATCAGTTGGATCAGCAGCAGATAGAACAGCAGGGTTTTGCCGCGAAACTGGTGGTAGGCGAAGATGTATCCGGCGGTGGTGATGGTCGCCAACTGCACCAGAAAGGTGCCCAGCGCGAAAATCAGCGTGTTGGCGTACAGGCGGGGCCAGTCGGCGCTGCTCCACGCCTCGCGGAAGTTATCCAGCGTCAGCGGAAAACGGGGCAGCAGCGAAGCCATATCCGCGCCAAAACTGCCGGTGCTGACGGACGACGACAGCATCCACAGAAAGGGGCTTATCCACAGCAGCGCGGCGCAGATCAACAGCAGCGGCAGCGTCAGGCGGCTGGTCGCCCGCAGCGGGCTGGAACGCTCAGCGCTCATAGTGCGCTCCTTTTTCCAGCACGCGCAGGTTCAGCACCGAGAACGCGAACAGCAGCAGCAGCGTGAGAAAGGTGGCGGCGGAGGCTTTGCCGAGATCGTGGGTATCGTTCGCCAGATCCTGAATGTAATACAGCAGCACGTTGGTGGCGTTGTTCGGCCCGCCGCGCGTCATCACCGCCACGTGGTCGATCTGGGTAATGGCGTAAATAAAGGCGATGGTGACGACAAAGGCGATGGTCGGCCGCAGCAGCGGCAGGGTGATATGGAAAAAAACCTGCGGTTTCGACGCCCCTTCCATAATGGCGGCTTCGCGCGCCGAGGTGGAAATGGACTGCAATCCTGCCAGGAAAAACAGCATGTAGTAACCGGCGAATTTCCAGATGCCGATAACGCTCACCGCCGCCAGCGCCGTATCGCTCATGCCCAGGTAGTTATTGTTCATCGGGCCGAAAATTTTCGCCAGATAGTAATCCAGCAGCCCCAGTCCCGGCATAAAGATAAACAGCCACAGCGTCGCCGCGCTGACCAGCGGCACAATCATCGGAAAGAAAAAGGCGGTGCGCAGCCAACGGTTGATGGGGGTGTTTTCCCACAGCATCACCGCCAGCAGCAAGGCCAGCAGCACGCCGGGGATCACGGTCAGCAGGATATACAGCACATTGTTCCACAGCGCCTGCCAGAACACCGCATCCCGCAGCAGGCGAACCATATTGTCCAGCCCGACGAACTGCGGCTCGCCGGCGTTCATCCGGGTGTCATAGAGGCTGTCGACAGCCGAACGCAGCAGCGGGAAATAGGTAAAGGCGAACAGGAAAATCAGCGTTGGCAACAACACCAGGTAAGGAAAATATTTTGCACGCATAACGCATCAGTCACGAAGAGTGAAACACCAGGGGAACACCATAAAGGGACGATATGTCAGCGGGGAGACAGTTCAGTGACAGTTTGTTTGCAGGCAAGGAGAGACGCCGGAACAACACCGGGTTTACCTGGTTGACAAAATCTTTGACATGCATAACGCAGGTGACTAGATTGCTAAATATGTGCGTTACGCCATTAGGGTAACGCAAAGAGTTGATAGCTGAAAAATAGCGAGTGGAGGGGTATCACTATGATGCATAAATTCAAAGGAAATAGAATTTATGATGCAAAAAGCCTCGGTCTTGAACAAGTCGTTACTGCAAAGGAACTGATAGACATAACAAAAGCCGATCGTGATCGCATCTCATCGGTTAAATTTACTCCCCCGGAAATTGGCGGGAAAGGATTCGGCACCTTTCATATAAAATTTCGCCATAATAAATATATCGTTTCTGAGGATTAGAAATGTCAGAGCTCATGGATGATAGGCGCAGTAAACAAAGCGGCAAAGAACATCAGGATGTTCTGGTAGAGAAGATAATTGAAAACCAGCGGCTTGATATTGCTGTAAAAGAAAAAGAACAGGAAGCCCGCGTAAAAGAAATAGAATCAAATGAAAGATTAGGGCTTCGCGCCATAGAGGCCCAGGAGAAGGTTCAGACCGCGCTTGGAAAAAGAGAGACCACCAACATATCCATTCGTGTTGGTGGTTTTGTTTTATGCTTTTTTGCCATTTTGATTTTTATTGGATTTGCGATAAAAAACGATGCAAAGGATATCGTTATAGAGCTAATGAAGTATATCGTGCCGCTCGTCATTGGCGGTGTCGGCGGTTTTTATCTTGGCAAATCGAAAGGCAAAGAAGAAAGCGAGAAAGACTAAAACCCGCGACGGCGATAATCAGCCCGCCGGACGACGGGCGGGCTAATCGGCGGATTTACCGGTAATCCTCCAGCGGCACGCAGGAGCAGAACAGATGGCGGTCGCCGTAGACATCGTCCAGCCGTTTTACCGTCGGCCAGTATTTGTTTTCGCTGCCCGCCGGGAATACCGCCAGCTCGCGGCTATAGGGATGCGGCCACTCCGCGGCCAATTCGTCCTGGGTGTGCGGGGCGTTCACCAGCGGATTGTCTTCCAGCGGCCACTCGCCGTTAACCACGCGCTCGATCTCCGCGCGGATCGCCAGCATGGCGTCGATAAACCGATCCAGCTCGGCCTGACTTTCCGATTCGGTGGGTTCGACCATCAGCGTACCGGCCACCGGGAACGACATGGTGGGGGCGTGAAAACCGTAATCAATCAGCCGCTTGGCGATATCCATTTCGCTAATGCCGCTGCTCTCCTTCAGCGGGCGGATATCCAGAATGCATTCATGGGCGACGCGTCCGTCCCGTCCGCTATACAGCACCGGATACGCCGACTGGAGCCGCGCGGCGATGTAGTTGGCGTTGAGGATCGCCATCTGGCTCGCCTGTTTCAGCCCTTCCGCGCCCATCATGCGGATATACATCCAGCTGATGGGCAGGATGGAGGCGCTGCCGAACGGCGCGGCGGAAACCGCGCCCTGCCCGTTCAGCATACCGTCGATTTTGACTACCTGGTGCCCCGGCACAAAGGGCGCCAGATGGGCTTTTACCCCGATCGGCCCCATGCCCGGACCGCCGCCGCCGTGCGGAATGCAGAAGGTTTTATGCAGGTTGAGGTGGGAAACGTCGGCGCCGATATAGCCCGGCGAGGTAATGCCGACCTGCGCATTCATATTGGCGCCGTCCAGATACACCTGGCCGCCGAACTGATGCACGATCTGGCACACCTCGCGGATGGTTTCCTCATACACCCCGTGGGTGGACGGATAGGTCACCATAATGCAGGCCAGCTTCTCGCCCGCTGACTGCGCTTTCTCACGCAGATCGTGCAGGTCGATATTGCCGAGCTTATCGCAGGCCACCACCACCACGCTCATCCCCGCCATCTGCGCCGACGCCGGATTGGTGCCGTGCGCCGAGCTGGGGATCAGGCAGACGTCGCGGGCGGATTCGTTGCGGCTGTGGTGATAACGCCGGATCGCCAGCAACCCGGCGTATTCCCCCTGCGCGCCGGAGTTAGGCTGCATGCACACCGCGTCGTACCCGGTCAGCTGCACCAACCAGCCGGCAAGCTGCTCGATCATCTTGCGGTAGCCCTGCGCCTGCTCCGGCGGACAGAACGGATGCAGATCGGCGAATTCCGGCCAGGTAATCGGCAGCATTTCCGCGGCGGCGTTAAGCTTCATGGTGCAGGACCCCAGCGGGATCATCGCCTGATTGAGCGCCAGATCCTTGCGTTCCAGACGATGCAGATAGCGCATCATCTCGGTTTCGCTGTGATAGCGGTTAAACACCGGGTGGGAAAGAATGGCGTCATCCCGCTGCAACGCGGCGGGAATCGACGCCGCCTGCTCGCCGACCGCCGCATCGAGCGCGTCGATATCCAGGCCGTGGGCGTATCCCAGCAGGATGGAAAACAGCGTCAGCACGTCTTCCCGCCCGGTGGCCTCATCCAGCGTAATCCCCACCGCGCCGTCAAGATCGGCGCGCAGGTTGACGCCGAAGCTCAGCGCCCGGCTCAATACCGCCTCTTTGTCCTCCACCTCAACGGTCAGGGTGTCGAACCAGCTGTGGTGGCGCAGCGTCAGCCCGCCCCGCCGCAGCCCGAGCGCCAGAATATCCGTCAGCCGATGGATGCGCCCGGCGATGCGCCGCACCCCTTGCGGGCCGTGGAATACGGCGTACAGGCTGGCGATATTGGCCAGCAGCACCTGCGAGGTACAGATATTGGAGTTGGCCTTCTCGCGGCGGATATGCTGCTCGCGGGTCTGCATCGCCATACGCAGCGCGGTGTTGCCCGCGGCGTCGCGCGATACGCCGATAATCCGCCCCGGCATGGCGCGTTTGTATTCGTCCCGACAGGCGAAGAACGCGGCATGCGGCCCGCCGTAGCCCATCGGCACGCCAAAGCGCTGGGCGGAGCCGAAGACGATATCCGCCCCCTGTTTGCCCGGCGCGGTCAACAGCACCAGCGCCATAAAATCGGCGGCGACGCAGCTGATGACCTTGCGCTGCTTCAGTTCCGCCATCAGATCGCGGTAATCGTGCAGTTCGCCGCTGGTCCCCGCCTGCTGCAATAACACGCCGAACACCGCGTCGTCCGCCAGCGCCTGTTGCGCCTTGCCCACCACCACCTCGAAGCCGAAGGTCTCGGCGCGCGTGCGCACCACGTCCAGCGTTTGCGGGTGGACGTCATCGGCGACGAAGAAACGGTCGGCCTGCTTCAGCTTGCTGATGCGTTTGGCCATCGCCATGGCTTCCGCCGCCGCCGTGGCTTCATCCAGCAATGAGGCGGACGCCAGTTCCAGACCGGTTAAATCCTGCGTCACCTGCTGAAAATTCAGTAATGCTTCCAGACGCCCCTGCGACACCTCCGGCTGATACGGCGTATAGGCGGTGTACCAACCCGGATTTTCCAGCACGTTGCGTAGAATCACCGGCGGCATCAGCACCGCGCCGTAGCCCATGCCGATATAGCTTTTGTAGCGCTGATTCAGGCCGGCGATATCCTTCAGTTCCGCCAACGCCTGATGCTCCGTCGCCGCGTCGCCCACCGCCGGCGGACCGGGCAGTTGGATATCGGCGGGCACAATCTGGCGGATTAGCTCGTCGAGCGACGCCGCGCCGACCGCCGCCAGCATATGCCGGCGCTGGCCGGCGGAGGAACCGATATGGCGTTCAGCAAAAGCGCCGTTATGTTCAAGCTGACTGAGAGTCTGGGTCATTACGAAAATTTCCTGCATCACACGTATTGCGAGGGCACAAAACAAAACGCCCGGCTCGGCAGAGTCCGGGCGCCGGCATTATTCGTCTTCTTCCAGCGTCGCCTGATATCCCTCGGCATCAAGCAGTTCATCCAGGTCGGACTCGTCGGATGAGCGGATACGGAACAGCCAGCCGTCGGTATAGGGGGCGCTGTTGACCAGTTCGGGGGCGTTTTCCAACTCGTCATTGACGTCGATAATTTCACCGCTGATCGGCGCGTAGATATCGGAAGCCGCCTTGACCGATTCGGCGACGGCGCAGTCATCGCCCGCGGCGACGATGGTGCCGACCTCCGGCAAATCGATAAACACCATATCGCCCAATAACTCCTGCGCGTGATCGGTGATGCCGACGCTATATACGCCTTCGCCTTCGGACAGCACCCATTCATGGGAAGCGGTATATTTTAGTTCTGCTGGTACATCGCTCATTGCCACTCTCTCCTTTCCTTCACAAAATGGTTAAAACCGGCCGGTTGATAAATACTGAACCATCAGTTAATGCTGAAAATGGGTTTTCCGCCACGGACAAAGCCGGGTTTGGTGACATGCACAGGAAGTTCGCGGTTGCGGATCTGCACAATCGCCTGTTCGCCGATGCCGGCCGGGACGCGCGCCAGCGCGATACTCAGCCCCAGCGTAGGGGAAAAAGAGCCGCTGGTAATGACCCCTTCCCGCATCACGCCGTCGCCATCAGTAAAGCGCACCGGCAGGCCATTACGCAATACGCCTTTTTCCGTCAGCACCAGCCCGACCAACCGCTCGGTGCCTTTTTCCCGCTGGCGCTCCAGCGCCTCGCGGCCGATAAACTGACGCTCCTCCGGCTGCCAGGCGATGGTCCAGCCCATATTGGCGGCCAGCGGCGAAATGCCTTCGTCCATATCCTGCCCGTAAAGATTCATCCCGGCCTCCAGCCGCAGGGTGTCGCGCGCCCCCAGGCCGCAAGGCTTGACGCCCTCGGACGACAGACGCCGCCAGAGGTCGACCGCCTGCTCCCGCGGCAGCGCGATCTCGTAGCCCGCCTCGCCGGTATAGCCGGTCGTGGCGATGAAAAAGTCATCGGCCTGCACGCCGAAAAAGGGCTTCATGCCCGCGACCTGCTCACGCTGGGCGTCATTCAGCAGGCGCTGCGCCTTTTGCTGCGCCTGCGGTCCCTGAACCGCCACC
The DNA here is from genome assembly GCF_023347575.1 of Brenneria tiliae. Lineage (NCBI taxonomy): Bacteria > Pseudomonadati > Pseudomonadota > Gammaproteobacteria > Enterobacterales > Pectobacteriaceae > Brenneria > Brenneria tiliae. The sequence goes on from NZ_JAKPCB010000098.1 coordinate 139,773, forward strand.
AGCGCCAGATCGTCCCGCACGCGGATATCCAGCAGAAACGGCTCGGCGTGCCGGGCGATCCAGGCCAGATCCTTGTCGCGGGTGGCCGAATTCACCACCAGACGGAAATTGTCTTCCGCCAGAAAGTAGACGATCAGATCGTCAATCACGCCGCCGGACGCATTCAGCATGCCGGTATAGAGCGCCTTGCCCGGCAGGGTAAGCTTCGCCACGTCGTTCGCCAGCAGGTAGCGCAAAAATTCGCGGGTTCGCACGCCGTGCAAATCCACGATGGTCATATGGGATACATCGAACATGCCGGCGTCGCGCCGCACGATATGGTGCTCATCAAGCTGGGAGCCATAATGCAGCGGCATCATCCAGCCGTGAAAATCCACCATTCTGGCGCCGTCCGCCAGGTGCTGCTGATACAACGGAGTCTGCTTTGCCATCTTTTCCCTCTGTGCGGTGCATTGCGCTCAGGCGGTAAAAAAAAACGCCGCGCAAACGATATCTTGCCATTGAACTTACCACCGAAGCGCGGGTTAAACTATACCCGCAGGCATAAGTTAAACTATATGGCAGCCGCCTGAAATGCCGGGCGGCGCAAGGGCGATAAACAGCTAAATAGTCCAAATATAGTTAAATATAAAGCATAAATATTATGCAATAAGCGCAGAGTAGCGAATGATTGATATGAAAAACGGCCGGGCCGCACGCCGGCAGGCGTAAAAAACAGCGCCTTGCATTAGTTAAAATAATGCGAAAAAAGCGCTGAAATTAGATTATTTCAATCAAAACGCCGCCGCGTTTCGCTCCCTTCGACTACTGCGGCAACCCCTGTTCAATACGCTGTATCAGATAGGGGAAAAACGGATTGGAGGAGAGACGCAGCAGCGTGTCCAGATCCACCACCAGCACCGAGCGTTCGCCACGGGCCGCGATCATCCCCAATGGCAGGCCGAACTCGCGGGGATTTTGCGAAAAACGGCCGTAAAGAGAGTCGCTATCCGGAAATGGCAGCGCCACGTGCGACAGCGAGTAAATATCCGGCGGATAGTCGATGCCCAGATCGCGGGAATACTCCCGCTCCGTTCCGGCTTTTACATCAAAGGCGACGGCATGGGCGCTGTCCGGGGCGGCATTGGTGATTACCGTGGTGTCATAATGGCGCGGCGCGGCGGGCAATAGCTGACTGACGGCGCCGTTGGCCGAATCACGCAGTAAAGGGCCGAAGTTAATGGTGCGGTTGACGTCAAACAGCACCAGTTGGCTGCCGTTGGCCGGCAACAGATTATAAAACGACGACACCACCGCCCGCGTGCTCACGGTGAAATCCATCACCGACTGAAAGGTCAGCACCGGAGGCAGGCCCGCCAGCGTTTGATTTTGCGCTTTGCGGGTCAGCTGTCGCTGCAACTCATGGGTCAGCAGCCAGGACTGCCGCGCGCCGTTCACCGGAAACGAATTGTATTTGAACGGGTTGAATTCCGGCAAAATGCCCAGCCATGCCGATTTGGCGAACGCGGGAAACAGCGCGGGCAGCCCGGCGAGACCGGCAAAGCGGGCGTAGCTGGTGACGCCGATCATCGGCGAAATCAGTATCAGCCGATCAGGGCGGCTCAGCGCCGGATCGTCCAGCGCATCCAGGGCGTATTTCAGCGCCAGCGCCCCGCCGTTGGAAAACCCCACCATATGCAGCGGTAACGGCTTACCCGAAGGCTGCGCCAGATAGCGGCCGGCCTCGCGCACCGCCAGACGGGTGGCCGCCAGCCAGTCCTCCCAGTGAATATCCGTCAGCGCGCCGGGAACCGTACCGTGAGCGGGCAGACGAATGCCGACCACCACAAAACCGCGCTGGCGATAAAGCTGCGCAATATGCCGCAGGCTGTAAGGGGAATCCGTTAAGCCATGCAACAGCACCACCGCGCCTTGCGGCGCGCCGTCCGGCATCAGTTGGTAAGAACGATTCCAGTCGTGCTGAAACTTGCCCGGATACACCGGACTGCCGGCGAAATAACGGTTAATGGGCCGTTGTTCATCCTCGTCCAGCTCCTGGGTGACATGCTGTTCGATCTGCTGGAAAATGCTCTCTTCCGCGCGCAGATAAGCCGGCCAGTCCGCCCGGTCAAGCTCGTCCGCCGACAGTTCATCCGGCACAAAGGTGTGCCAGGGCGCCAGCGCCGGCCCGCGCTGCGTATCATAAATACGGATAGCCAGCAGCGTTATCGCCGCTACCGCTACAATAATCACCGCGCGTTTAATCATCCGCCTGACGGAGCCGATCAGCATGCTAATGTCCCTTCCCGTTTGCCGTTTCGCCGCCCGTTTTCAAAGCGGCCCGCACGTCTGAAAGCGTAAACCATCCCGGCCGCCGATGGTATTAAACTTCGTTCAGCGTACAGTCTCCGCAGCGGGCGACGTCGGGAATGCGATAGCGTTGGCAACAGCTGCGGCGCCGCATAAGGCCGCCGCGGGGAATAATGGTGCGATAGAGGGGATTTTCACCGCCGTCCAGCAGTGAACGGGAAAAGAACAGATCGTGGCGCAGCAGGTCGAGTTGGTCCGGCGCGATCAGCGGCGCCATCTCCCCCAAAAACCAGTGCATCAGATAGCCGGTATTATTCCAGGTGAGCCGGGCGTTAAGCGCGCCGAAGCTATCCAGCGTGTTGATAACCGGCGCGATATGCTGATGCAGCAACCGCTCCAGCCGCGCCCGCGGCGAGTCGCCGGCCATTTCCGGCGGCAGCGCCTGCGGCTCGATATAAAACGCCGCCGGGTGTCCTTTACTGGCGTGGAATTCGACATATATCCGGCTCGGAGAGCAGTCCAGCAGCGCGGCGTGTTTCAGCGATACCAGCATCAACGGCGGCACCAGCAGCCCGAAATACCACTGCGCCCATAATGATTGCAGCGGCTTGTCCTCATGCGGCTTATCCGCATGTTCCCGATATAGCTCATTACCGTAGCGCCGCACCAGCCGCTGAAACGCCTCGGGCCGCGACCACTCGGCGAGCGTCATGGCGCCCTCCGGGGGAGCCTCGCCGAACTTAACGCTATCCAGACAGTGCGGGCGATAGCGGCGCAGCAACGCGTTTAACTCGGCGGCCAGCCGCCGGTCGCCGCCGGAAAACGCCGGGTGCGCAACGGTACTGACGATATTTTTGACGGTTGGCATAGGCGGTTCCGCTAGGGTAGGCGAATAAACGGGAAACGAAATGATAACTATTGCCAATAGTATCCGGGTTTATCGCTAATGACAAACCGCGCGCTTCCCGTTAATGCCTCCGCCGTCGGGACCGGCCGGCGCCCAAGGCGCAGGAGCTAGATAAGCTGGCTGATATTCAGATCTTCCATCAAACGCTGATTGTCGGAATAGTCCACCGGAATGGCGATCACCGCCGGCCCCTGAACATCCATCGCCTGGCGCAATTTACTCACCAGCTCGTCTTCCGCTTCGACCGCAAAGCCTCGCGCGCCGAACGCATCCGCATAGGCTTTAAAATCGATCGGCCCGAATTTGACGCCGGAAGAACGGTGATACTTTTTCTCTTCCTGGATCTCGACCATGTTATAGGCGTTATCCACCCAGATAATATGCAGCACATTGCTGTTCAGGCGCACGGCGGTTTCAAGCTCCATGCTGGACTGCATAAAACCTCCGTCCCCTGAAACCGAAATCACTTTCTGACCGGGGTGAATCAGCGACGCGGCAATCGCCCAGGGCAACGCGACGCCCATCGTTTGCTGGCCGTTGGTCATCAGCACCTGCCGCGCCCGGAAGCTGTACAGATAGCGCGCCAGCCAGATATGGAAACTGCCCATATCGACGCACAGCGTGACGTCATGGTTGACGATGTCCTGCATCGCCCGCACCAGCCGCAGCGGATGAATGGCGAAGCCGCGCATATTCATGCCGCGCGTCGCCAGATCGCGCCGTTGCTGACAGCGGTCGCGCAGAATAGCCTGCGCCTGCGGCGAAAGGGTCAACGGCGCGTGGATACAGCCGGCCAGCGCATCGACGGTGGTGGTGATATCGCCAATCAGCTCTACGTCGGGCAGATAGGCGCCGTCGATATTGGCGGGCAGCACGTCGATATGCACCAGCGTCGCTTTGCCGCTGTTCCACAATACCGGGTCATATTCCACCGGGCTGTAGCCGACCGTAATAATCAGATCGGCCTGCTGCAGCAGCTTATCCCCCGCCTGATTGTTGAACAGGCCGACGCGCCCGGCGAAATGGTCGAAGCTCTGCTGGTCAACGGCGCCGGCGGCCTGGTAGGTGCTGGTTACCGGCAGCTGGCTTTGATGCAGCAAGCGGCGTAGCGCCTCGGCGGTTTTCGGCTGGCTCGCCATCAATCCCAGCAGCAAAATAGGATTTTTGGCCCGCTGGATCATCCGCGCGACCTTGTCGATCTCCGCCTGGGGCGCGCCGTTCAGCGCGGGCTGTTCGGGGCGGACCAGTACGGCGCTGGTCACCGGATCGTTGATGATATCCTGGGGCAGGCTGATGAAAGAGGCGCCGGGATGTCCCGTTTCCGCGGCGCGGAAGGCGTTCGCCAGCACTTCGGATATCGCCGACGACGCCCTGACCTCCGCGCTGAATTTGGTTACCGGCTGAAACAGACTGACGGTGTCCAGGCTTTGATGCGTCAGCTTAAGGCTCTCCGCGCGTTTCACCGCGCCGCCGATGGCCACCAGGGGGTCGCCCTCCGAGGTGGCGGTCGCCAGTCCGGTCACCAGATTGCAGCAGCCCGGTCCGGAGGTCACCAGCGTCACGCCGGCTTTTCCGGTCAGTCGTCCGATGGCCGCCGCCATAAAAGCGCCGTTGGCCTCATGGCGCACCGGGATGGTTTGAATCGGCGAGTCCTCCAGGGCATCAAAAACGCGATCGATTTTTGCTCCCGGAATACCAAATACATATTGCACGCCCTGCTGCTCCAGATGCTTCACCACCAGGGCGGCGCCACAGTTCCAGCTCTGCTGACCTGTTGAATTTTCCATTGTCTCACACTCCTCTGAGATGTTTCGTATTCTGCCGTTGCTTAACTTTCCACTGCCTGGATAGCGCTATCGAGATTTTCAGGTGACAGGTCAGCACCGAGAAAATCCCGATCCTGCGGCAGGTCGATAATCAGTTTGGAGATCACCCCAAACGTCAGAACGCCGCTTTCCATCTCATAATCAAGGATGTGTCCTCCTCCTTGGCGATCGTCGGTAATAAAATGCTCATGATAGCCGGCGACGTTGATGCCCTGCGTATAGGCCGGACTGCGAAAACCGATGACGCTTCCCTGACAATGTTCAAAATGGAACGTCGGCTGCTGGGCGATGGCTTCCAGCATCGGTTTATAGGGGCGTTTCTGGCGCGGCACGGTACGGGTTTCAACGTACTTGAAGCGGCCGTCGATGCGCAGGGCGCAAAACAGATTATCCGTCCCCACCAGGCTATCGATTTTCTGGTGCAGACTGTGACGATCAATCGGACTGTTGAAATGGACTTCTTCCGTCGGACGGAAAAAGGTCATCACCGCGAAAGGCGTCTTCTGGTGCGGCTTGGCCGCCCGCGCGCTGCCGTCAGAGCGCAGTTGGAAAATAAGGCGGTTGAAAGCCACCAGCTCGCCGTCCAGATTGTTAAACGTCCCTAATCCAAAATCGCCATGCTGCAATAATTCCTCCATCGTCCGGCTGCCTTCGTACACGCCATTAATTAAACCACTCATTAGTGAAGTTTGATAAATAACGCACTCCGGATGGTGCTGCCGATGTTTAAGCGCATACGTTGCGATCTCTTCCACGCAAGGGTTTACGCCACTATCTTCTTTCATAGGCCTTCTCTTTCGATGGGTTATTACTTAAATCTTTCTAACTCATCCTTAAAGATTGACGCTAACATAGACAAAGTTCCAATATACAAGCCTCGTCATTTTAAGATCTGAAAAATATGGAGCCCGCTAATGGAATTTCGTTACCTGCGCTACTTTGTTGCCGTCGCCGAGGCCCGGCATTTCACGCGCGCGGCGGAAAGCCTGGGCATATCGCAGCCGCCGCTCAGCCAGCAAATCAAAAAACTGGAACATGAAATAGGCACGCCGCTATTCAAACGGCTGACGCGCGGCGTTGAAATGACGGAAGCGGGAAAAGTGTTATATGAAGATGCCTGCCAGATCCTGAAACTGACCGATGCCGCCGTTGACCGCGCCAGAAGCATCGCCAGGGGAGAAGAAGGGAATTTAAACGTCGGTTTTTCCTCATCCGCCTCTTTTCATCCGGTGGTGCTACGGCTGCTGCACGCCTATCGCCAGCGCTATCCGAATGTATCGTTAAGCCCGCGAACGGATAATCCTCCGCAGTTGCTTACCGAGCTGCACAACAGAAATATCGACGTCGCCTTTCTTCGTCTGCCGTGCAATATCGGCAGCGAATTCAATAGCGAGGTTCTGGCCGAAGAACCGATGAAACTGGTGCTGCCCGCCGATCACGCGCTGAATAATAAAAAACGCATCCATTTGAGCGAGCTGAAACAGGAATCCTTGATCACCTTCCCGCGGGAAATTTGCCCCGGATTGCACGATATGGTTATTCGCGCCTGCTATTTATCCGGCTACGAACCCCGGCTTAGCCAGCAGGCGCCGCAGCTAACGGCCACCATCGGCATGGTGTCGGCGGGCTTCGGCATCGCCATCATTCCCGAGTCGCTCTCCTGCATCAAAATAGGCAATGTGTCCTATCACGCCATAGAAGATATCCGCCTGAATACCCAGATCATCATGGTCTGGCGTCAGCACGAGCATAGGCCGATCGCCATGAATATGGTGCAGTTGTCGCGCAATCAGCGGCAAACCGGCTGACGATATCCCCGGCGCCCGCTGATGACAAGGCGCCGCCAAAAGAGTGGTAATTGATATAAATTATTATATGCTATTGGTTATCATTATCATTCTTGGCGGATATGAAATGCTGACAGCGATGATTACCGCATGCGGTTTATGGGGCGTTAGCTGGTGTATGGGAAAACAGCTGTCGAGCGCCTGGGGGATATTATTGCCCTGCGCCGTCATGCCGTTACTGGCCGCGCTTGATCTTGACCTGATGCATCTGAAAGTGATTATCGCCGTCGCCCTGTTGGCGACGCTGGCGATGTTATTTCATCACCGTCTGCGACACTATTTGCTCCTGCCGTCCTGCATTGCATTGGCTGGCGGAGTGGCCGCGCTGACCCTGGTGTTTAATTTAACGCTGGGATAAACGGGTAATCAAAGAGGGAAAAAGATTAACAGAGAAGTGGTGCGAAGAGAGGGACTTGAACCCTCACGCCCGTTAAGGCACTAACACCTGAAGCTAGCGCGTCTACCAATTCCGCCACCTTCGCACAGATAAAGCTCAATTTGCGCCGCCGACCAACCCGTACCACCGCATGGTGCGAAGAGAGGGACTTGAACCCTCACGTCCGTTAAGACACTAACACCTGAAGCTAGCGCGTCTACCAATTCCGCCACCTTCGCAATGTTGCTGCGATACGAATTTACCCTGAAGCACGGTTATTGTGCGGCACATTACTGTGGAACACAATCGTGGCGATGTGGTGCGAAGAGAGGGACTTGAACCCTCACGCCCGTTAAGGCACTAACACCTGAAGCTAGCGCGTCTACCAATTCCGCCACCTTCGCAATCCAGCAACACTGCCTTACGCAATGCCACCACGGAGGCGAATTCTAGAGGTTTTAGCGTCAAGGTCAATGATTATTTCCTCCGAAATGCGGGGGTTGCTGCAAAATTCATCACCTTCAGGATGACAATGGCCGGGCAAAGCGTTCATTCAGCCATTCGATAAATACCCGGATGCGCGGAGCAAGGAAACGCCCCGGCGGATACATCACATACAGCGGCATATCCGGCGGCGGCGTATCCTTAAGAATTTCAACCAGTTCGCCGCTGTCCAGCCAGCGCCGCACGCTGTGGCGCGCGGCAAAGACAGCATTTCGGCCGCACGGCTAAAGCTCCCCAGCTCCGCGATACGCACAAAAATGCGCATCGCCTGAATCTGATCCATCACGCCCCCATTGTTGTTGATTTTTGAATAGTGTTGCATGAAATGGGTTATTTATCTTTATCCAATAAACAACCACACTGATCTGACTTTCCACACCCACATGAGGACCACAGGATGCAACAACGTCAACTAGGTCTTAACGGCCCGTCGGTTTCCGCGCTTGGGCTAGGCTGCATGGGAATGAGCGATTTTTACTCCACCGCTCAGGATGAAAAAGAAGCCATCGCCACGCTGCACCGGGCATTGGAGTTAGGCATAACGCTGCTTGATACCGCGGATATGTACGGCCCGCATACTAATGAGCAACTGGTCGGCAAAGCCATCAAGGGGAAACGTCAGCAGGTTTTCCTGGCCACCAAGTTCGGCATTCTGCGCGATCCGGCCGACCCCGATCTGCGCGGCGTCAGCGGCAAGCCGGAGTATATCCGCCGGGCGATCGAGGGCAGCCTGTCGCGGCTGGGCGTAGAGGTGATCGACCTCTACTATCAGCATCGCATCGACCCGACGGTGCCGATTGAAGAGAGCGTCGGAACGCTGGCCGATCTGGTCAAGGAAGGGAAAATACGCTATATCGGCCTGAGCGAGGCCTCCGCCGAGACGCTGGAACGCGCTCATCGGGTGCATCCCATCACCGCCCTGCAGAGCGAATATTCGCTATGGACGCGGGATGTGGAAACCGACATCCTGCCCGCCTGCCGGCGTCTTGGCATCGGGTTCGTGCCCTACAGCCCGTTGGGACGCGGTTTCCTGACCGGGGCCATCCGCAGCCCGGACGATCTGGCCGCCGATGATTTCCGCCGCCGCAACCCGCGTTTCGCCGGAGACAACTTCGCCAAAAACCTGCAATTGGTGGACAAGGTGAATCAGTTGGCTAAAGAAAAGGGCGTGGCGCCCTCACAGCTGGCGCTGGCCTGGGTACTGGCGCAGGGAGAGCATATTGTGCCGATCCCGGGAACCAAACGCCGCCGCTATCTGGAGGAGAACATCGGCGCGCTGGACGTCGCCCTGAGCGCGCAAGAGCTGGCGGCGATCGACGCCATCTTTCCTTTCAACGCCGCGGCGGGGGACCGCTACGGCGCCGAGGGAATGGCGACGCTCGATCGCTGAGGCTTAACGGCGGCCTTTGCCGGCGGCGCGCGGCGGACGGCCGACCGTCGCCTGATAGACCTTGAAACGCCCGGTTTGCGCCAGCACCTCGTGGCTGCCGAACGCCGCATCCAGCAGCGCCGGATAAGGCAGAAACGCATTGGCGACGATGCGCAGCTGCCCGCCGATCGGCAGATGGGCCACCGCGCCGCGGATCAGCATTTCCACCGCCTGCAGGCTGGTTTGCAAACCGTCGTGGAACGGCGGGTTGGAGACGATTAGATCGAAGCGGCCGTTAATCTCCGAGTACACGTTACTGGCGATAACCTCCCCTTCCAGCTGATTCGCCGCCAGCGTCGCCCGGCTTGAGGCCAGCGCCCCGGCGCTGACGTCGCTGAGCGTCAGGCGGAGTTTCGGCGACTGCTTCGCCAGCACCGCGGCCAGCACGCCGGCGCCGCAGGCGATATCCAGCACTTTGCCTTTCATATGCGGCTCAAAGGTGGAAAGCAGCAGTTGGCTGCCCGGATCCAGCCCGTCGCGGCTGAATACGCCGGGCAGCGCTTTCACGGTGACGCCGTCAATCACATACTCGTCCCACCACTCCGCCAGGTCGAAGGCGGTCTGTTTTTCGATGCGTCCGTGGTACAGCCCGCAGCGCCGGGCGCTGTCGATTTTGGTTACCGGCGCGACCTCGGCCAGCATATTTTCCGCGCTGCGCACGCCGCTGCGGTTTTCCCCCACCACAAAGATTTCACAGCCGACCGGCAGCAGCGACAGCAGGTTAAACAGCTGAAACTCCGCTTCCTGTTTGCTCTTCGGCCAGTAGTAGATCAGCGTATCGCAATCCGCCGCCAGCGCGGCATCCGCCAGCAGGCCGTACTGAATATTATCCTCCAGCGAGCGCTGCAGCTGCTGCCAGTGATGAAACTGGGTGGCGTGGACGCGCACGGCGGCGGCGTCGAACTGCGCGGGCAAGGTGTCTTGTAAATCACCGGCAAACAAGACCCGGCGGGGGATAAATTCGTCGCTATGGCGCAGTATGACTTCACTGGCTGGGGTTAATGCGGACATCAGGCGGAAGCTCCTTAATAATTGAGCGGGGATTATATACTCTTCATCCCCGAAGTTGCAGCGATGTTGGCGCATGTCCGACGGGTTTGTTAGCATAGGCGACCTAAACGCGATCCGGACAAGACAAAGCATGGCATCAAGACGTGACTGGCTGCTACAACAACTGGGCATTACGCAGTGGACGCTAAGGCGCCCGGCGGTGCTGCAGGGTGAAATCGCCGTCAGTCTGCCCGCTCAGGCGCGTCTGGTTATCGTGTCATCGGAACCGCCGGCCGCCGACGATCCGCTGCTGGCCGACGTCCTGCGCAGTCTGGCGCTGACGCCCGAGCAGACGTTCACTCTGACGCCGCAGCAGGTGGTGATGCTCCCCGACGACGCCCGCTGCCACAGCTGGCGCCTGGGCGTTGACCAACCGCTGGCGCTGCAAGGCGTTCAACTCACCAGCCCGGCGCTGACCGAGCTTTACCACAACGCCGACGCCAAACGGGCGCTCTGGCAGCAGATTTGTAAACATGAACGTGATATCGCCCCTGACGCCAGCCGATCTGGCGCAAGCCTTTCAGATTGAACAAGCCAGCCACGCCTTTCCCTGGACGGCGAAAACCTTTGCCGGCAATCAGGGCGAACGTTATTTCAACCTCAAGCTAAGCCATAACGGACGGATGGCGGCTTACGCCATCACCCAGGTGGTGCTGGACGAAGCCACGCTGTTCAACCTTGCCGTTCACCCGGACCATCAGCGCCGCGGTTTTGGCCGCCAGTTGCTGGAGCATATGATTAACCAGTTGGAGCAACGCGGCGTTGTTACGCTGTGGCTGGAGGTGCGCGCCTCGAACCAACCGGCGATAGCGCTGTACGAAAGTCTGGGATTTAACGAGGTATCGCTGCGGCGCGACTACTACCCCACCGCCGCCGGCCGTGAAGACGCCGTAATTATGGCGCTGCCGCTGGGGTAACGGTTTAGCGCCTCCCCCTGACAAGGGGGAGGCTGGGAGGGGGTCTGCCGGCGGGGATTTAGAAATCGATCGACATCGACAGCTTCAGCGAACGCGGGTCGCCCTGGAAAAGATAGGTGCCGTCATCATTGACGGAGGCCCAGTAATTCTCATTGGTGACGTTTTCGATATTGGCGCGCCAGGTCAGCGTCTGGTCGTTTAGCGGCATACTGTAACGCACGCCGAGATCCAGTCGCGTCCAGGGCTTCAGCTTCAGGGTATTATCCTGGTTGGCGTATTGCGAACCGGAGCGGATCACCGTGCCCGTCGCCGTCAGCCCTTCCACCGGTTTGATATCGTATTCCGCGCCGAACACCAACTGGTAGCGCGGCACGCCGATAACATCCTTGCCGTCGTTGCCGCCGTCCAGCGTTTTCGTCTGCTGCGCCGCAATCCAGGTGGCGCTGCCGTTTAGGCGCAGGCCGAACGTCGGCTCGCCGAAGACATTCAGCTCCATTCCGCGATGGCGGCGCTCGCCAAATAGGCCGTAGTTGCCCGTTCGGCTATCGATATACTCATTTGGCCTTTCTATTTCAAACAGTGCCAATGACCCGCCTACGCGTTGGTAATCAAATTTCACGCCCACTTCGTTTTGCTTGGCGACATAAATTCCGGTTACCTGGCCGACATTCGCTGCATTATACGGCGCGGTTTTTCCTGGCGACAGCGCCTCAATATGGTTGGCGTACAGCGAAATATGTTGCCACGGTTTAACCACCAGGCCGTAGGCTGGCGTTATCTTGGTGCGGTTAAAAGCGCTGTCCCTCTCTTCAACGCCATCATAACCATAGTTACGCACCATCACTTCCTGCCGCCGCAGACCGAGCGTCAAAGCCACTTTATCGTCCAACACCGACAGCGTGTCGGACAAGGCGATACCCGAGCTTCTGATCCGGGCGCGCACGTTCGGGTTATTCATATCGCCACCCACCCATTCTGTTGGTGGATACCCGATGTCGCCCGGACGGTAGATATTCGTCGGCCCGACGGGGTCGGACATGGTGTAAGCCGTCTTGTTTCTCGCGTATACGCCGGAATAGCCCAGATTGACCTTATGCTTGATAAAACCGGTATCAAACTGCCCGCGGATACCCAACATACCGGAGAAGGTATCGCGCTCCAGGGGTACGCTTAACCGGGACAACGTTGCATTGCCATTATTGTCGGTTAACGTCGGCGAGGCGTAATTCCCTTCTTCATCGGTGCGGCTGCTACCGATCCCGGAATACAACGTCCAGTTATCGGCCACGTCATATTCGCCGCGCCACATGCCGAAGGTGGTTTTCAGATCGGTATAAACCCAGCTGGGACTGTAGTTCAGCGTGGCGTCCGGCGCCTCCGGGACGCGGGTGGCGCTGCCGATCCCGACGCCGATGCGCCCGCCGTGAACATACTGATGCTGGTAGCCGGCGTCCAGCGAGGTGCGGAAACGATCGCCGCGGTAATCCAGTCCGACGGAGGCCAGCGACATGCGCTCTTTCTGGTCGTGAATGGCGCTTTCCCCTTCGCGGTGCAACACGTTGACGCGCACGCCGAACGCATTGTTATCGCCAAAACGCCTACCGACGTCCAAGGCGCCGCCCACCTTGCCTTTGGATTCATAGTCAACGGTCGCGCGCGTCAGCGCATCGTCGGCGGCGTGCTTCGGCTCCACGTTGACCGAACCGCCGACGCCGCTGCCTGCGCCGCCGCCGGACACGCCGTTGACAAAGGCATTGGCGCCCTTAAATACCTCTACGCGCTCGATCATATTGGTGGAGACCATCTGGCGCGGCATCACGCCGTACAGGCCGCCGAAGGTGATATCGTCGCCGTCCAGCACAAAGCCGCGGATACGATAGGTTTCCATGAAATTGCCGTAGCCTTTCAGGGTTTGGATCGAGGCGTCATTCTTCACCACGTCGGCCAGCGTTTCCGCCTGCTGCGAAAGAATCATCTTATCGGTATAGCTGATAACGTTGAACGGCACGTCGCGCGCGTTTTGCTGCCCCAGAAACCCCACCCGGCCGCCATTGGCGATTTGGCCGTCCAGATACGCGGGAACCAGCTCATCGCCGCCGGAACGGAAATTATCTTCCGGTTTGGCGATAACCGTAATGGTGTCTTTACTGCCCGATGCGCCGGGCTGCGGCGCGGAAGCGGAGGTCTCCGCCGCCAGCGGCATGGCGACGCCGCCGGCCGCCGCGCCGATCAGCAACGCAAGCAGCGTTGGCGCGCTGCGGGGAACTACAGCCTGTTTGGATGTTTCTGAAATTGTCATGGGGGGTTCCGGGGAAAGTTAAATATAAATAATAATTATTTGCTTTCGTGATTATGCGAATGATTGCAATTATTGCAAGCGGCATAATAATTTCCCTGCAAACTTTTTTATCGGGATCGACTTTCCTGCTAACCGGACGACATAAAGTCCGGCAAAACGGGCCGCCGCCATGGGTGAAAAAGCCGCAGCAGCGCTGGCATATTGCAACCCCTGAGACAACTGAGGATTTCCCCACCGCGCCGCCGCCTTGAAACAAAAATCATTCTCAATTAAAATGTGATACACATCGTGTTTTTCCCCGCTACCCGCCATTTTCAGGCCATTGACATGTCATCAGTTCATCTTGATACCGCTGCTGATATCCATCAGCTCTACCACCAGCACCACGGCTGGTTGCAGGGGCTGCTGCGCAAACGCCTGGGAAATTTGTGTGACGCCGCCGATCTGGCGCAGGACGTTTTTTTACGTCTGCTGCTCAAACCGCGTCAGTTCGACAGCCATGCGGGGGCGCGCGCCTATCTGAGCGTGATGGCGCAGGGCATGTGCGTGGATTTATGGCGCCGGCGGGAAATCGAGCGCGCCTGGCTGAGTTCGCTTGGCGATCTGCCGCAGGACGTCGCCCTGTCGGCGGAGCACAGCAACATCATCCTTGAAACGCTGTATCAGGTTGACGCCATGCTGCGGACGCTGCCGGAAAAGGTGCGCGCCGCCTTTGTGATGGCGCAGATTCAGGGATTGGCCTATCGGCAAATCGCCGCGCAGCTCGGCGTTTCCGAACGCATGGTGAAAAAATACATGGCGCAGGCCATGCTGCACTGCGTGCTGCTGGAAGCGGAGCTGGAAGGCGGCGCGCCGTTTGATCGGGCGAACAATGAGCGGTAAACCCGGCTTTAGCGCGCTACAGCAGGCGGCGCAATGGTATGCCCAACTGCTCGATCTCCCCGCCGATGATGAACAGCATCGCCACTGGCAACGCTGGGTGGAGGAGAGCGAGGAGAATCGCCTTGCCTGGGAGTACGTACGGAAAGTCAGCCAGCGTTTTCAGCCTTTGCGCGGCGACACTCGTCAACCCGCCGTCAGCGCCCTGCTGCACCAGCCGACTGACGTTAATCGTCGCGCCGCCCTCAAACTGATGGCTTTCCTGGGCGTCGGCTCGCTTTTATCCTGGGCGACCTATCGTTATACGCCGCTGCGCGGATCGCTGCTGGCGTTAACGGCGGATCACCACAGCGCCACCGGTGAAATCAAACGCCTCAGGCTACAGGACGGCACCCGAATCTGGCTGAATACCGCCAGCGCCATCGACGTACGCTACGACAATCAACGCCGCCAGATTGCGCTGCTGGCGGGCGACGTGCTGATTGACACCGCCCCTGATATCCGCCCGCTGTTTGTTTCCAGCGCACAAGGGCAAATGCAGGCGCTGGGCACCCGCTTCAGCGTGGAGCAGCGCGAGGAAACCACGCATTTAACCGTCTATCAGGGCGCCGTTGAGGTCACCGCCCGTCATGCGCAGACGCCGCGCCGGGTGGACGCCGGTCAGCAGCTGGATTTTGATCTTCGGGGACAGGGATCGTTGCTGCCCAGCCAACAAACCGACGCCGGTTGGTCGCAGGGTCTATTACAGGCGGACAATATGCCGCTGGGCGAGGTGATCGCGCGGCTGGCTCGCTACCGCCACGGCTATCTGGCCTGTCAGCCGGATATCGCCGCCCTGCGGGTGATGGGCACTTTCCCGCTGACCGATACGGATAAGGCGCTGGCGATGCTGGAGCAGACCTTCCCCATCCGGGTCCAACGGCGTTTTCCCTGGTGGGTGACGGTAGAGAGGAAATAAAAAAATTATCATTTCGGTTCCCCTTTTGGTCTCGTCCTTCGATTCACAGTAAAAGCACTCTTTTTTCACTCTGGGTCAGAAGGCAAGATCACTATGTCAATCACACCATATTTCTCCGGACGCGGCGCAGGCCGGACGCCCAAAACCATCGCCGTCGCCATACGGATTCTGCTGTGCGGCGCGCCTTTACTTATCTCTCCCGGCATGGCGCGGGCGGATGTACAGACGCCGCACGCCTACGCGATCCCGGCGGGTTCGTTAAGCACTCAGTTAAACCAGTTCGCCGCTCAGTCCGGCGTCTATCTGGTCGGCGACGCCGCTCTGGCAAGCGGAAAAAGCGGCGCGGCGTTACAGGGGAATTATGACGTGGAGGACGGATTCCGCGCCCTGCTGGCCGGCAGCGGCCTACAGGCGGTGAAGCAGTCTGACGACACCTATCTGTTGCAGAAAACGCCGGAGGGCGATGAGATGCTGGTGGTGGCCGCGGTTAACCGTAACGGCATGACGGAAGGTACCCACTCCTACACCACGCGCGGCATGGGCACCGCCACGCAGCTGAATCTGTCGCCGCGCGAAACCCCGCAGTCGGTCAGCGTAGTGACCCGCCAGCGCATGAACGATCAGAATATGACCACGCTGGATGAGGCGATGAGCCAGACCACCGGGGTCAATGTGGTTAACGAAAGTTCCTACCAGGTAAAATTTCAGTCGCGCGGTTTTACCATGGATAACGTCAAAGAAGATGGCGCCAGTTCATCTTTCCAGAACAGCGTATCCGGTATGGGCTTCTCTGAAGCATCCAGCGAATCGCCCGATCTGGCGATTTACGATCATCTCGAAATTCTGCGCGGCGCCTCCGGCCTGACGCAAGGCAACGGCGAGCCGGGCGGCACCGTCAACCTGGTGCGTAAAAAGCCCACCTATGATTTTCAGGCTTCCGGCAGCGTCGGCGCCGGCAGTTGGGATAATTACCGCAGTGAAATGGACGTTTCCGGACCGCTGAATGACGACGCCAGCCTGCGCGGCCGTATTGTCGGCGTGTATCAGGATAAACAAAGCTTCGTCGATTACGTCGACAGCGAACGCAAGGTGCTGTTCGGTACGCTGGCCTGGGATATGACGCCCGACACCACGCTTACCGCCGGGATTAACTGGCAGAAAACTTCTACCGTTCCCGACCTCTACGGCTTGCCGCTAGCCACCAACTACGGCAGCCTGAAGCTGCCGCGCTCAACCTTCCTCGGCGCCGGCTGGAACCGCATCACCTTTGAAAAAATCAATCCTTTCGCCGAAATCGAACACAACTTCGACAATGACTGGACGCTAAAAAGCGCGCTGAATTACACCCGCTCTTCCGCCGAAGGAAAATTTATCGGCATCTACGGCAGCGCCACGCCGCGCCTGAATAACGCCCTCCAGCGGGAAAACAGCTCCGATCAATGGGGATATAACCTGAGCCTGAACGGTCCGTTTGAATTGTTGAACCGTAATCATGAACTGGTGGTAGGCGCCGATTACCAGAAAGAGAACTTCGATAATCTGTTTGGCCGGGTGATACAAAACGACGCCGTCGATATTTACCGCTGGCAACCCGATTCGCTGCCCGAAGCAGATTGGCCGGACTACATCCGCCGCTACCAATACAATATCTACCAGCGCGCCCTGTTCGCCACCACCCGGCTGGAACTGGCCGATGACTGGAAGCTGATTCTCGGTAGCCGTTACAGCGCTTTCAGCTACGATATGTACAATACCAACCGCGCTACCGGCAATACGATCCATTCCAGCAGCTACAAAGTTCGCGATAAACTCATTCCTTACGCGGGTCTGCTGTGGGATTTCGCTGACAATTACACCTGGTACGCCAGCTACAGCGATATCTACAAGCCGCAGGAGTACACCGATCGCCACAAGGCGCTGCTACCCGCGGTATCGGGTAAAAACTACGAGACCGGGATTAAAGGCGAATTTTTTGATGGCGACCTGAACGCGTCTATCGCGCTGTATCGTATTATTCAAGCCAATCGCGCGGTGGCGGATATCAACTGCCCCGACGGCGATAGCTGCTACCGCGCCGAAGGGAAAGTACGCAGTCAGGGGGTGGAGCTGGAAGTCTCCGGCAAGCTGACGGAAGGATGGCAATTATTTGCCGGCTATACGCTCACCAATACCAAGTATCTGGAAGGAAAAGAGAGTGAGCGGGGGCAAAACTACAGCCCTTATACGCCGCAGCATATGTTGAAGCTCTACAGCAGCTATAACCTGCCGGGCGCGCTTAATCAGTGGACCCTCGGCGCCGGAGTGACGGCGCAAAGCGATACCAACACCACCTACAATGTCTATCAGGGCGGCTATACCCTGGTTAACGCCAATATCACTTACCAGTACGATAAGCATCTGAGTTTTAATCTGACCGGCAACAATCTGACCGATAAAACTTATTACCGCACGCTGAATAATCGCAGCATCAACGGTTACAACTTCTACGGCGATCCGCGCAACTTTATGCTGACGGCGAAATACACCTTCTGATTGCCCTATGCCAGCTCACCGACAGAACGCGGGCCGCTTTACGGCGGGCCGCGGGTTAACTATCCGATGCAAACACTAAAACGCTTTTATCAGCTGATCGCGCCGTTCTGGCGTACCCGCCGCGCGCTCTTGTGCTGGCTGTCGCTGCTCGCCGTTATCGCGCTGACGCTGTCCGTGGTCTGGGTCAGCGTGCTGTATAACAACTGGAGCAAAGACTTTTACGATGCGCTGGCCGACTATTTTCAGCACGCGTCCATTGCCGCGCTGGCCTGGCGCTATGCGGGCTATACCGCCATGTTCGTGCTGGCGATCGTCTGCGGCAACTGGCTGAAAAAGCTGCTGATTATCCGCTGCCGCCAGGATATGACACGGCATTTTGAACGGCTATGGCTGACCCATGGCGCCCACTACCGGCTCAGCCTGCGCGGCGAACCGGACAACCCCGATCAGCGTATCGCCGAGGATATCCGGCTGTTGATTGAGCAAAGCCTGGAACTGCTGCTGTCGCTGTTGAAAAACATCGCCCGCTTTTTCTCCTTTATCGTAATCCTGTGGCAGCTGTCCGGCGTGCAAACCTTCAGCATCGGCGGCCACGGCATTACCATTCACGGCTATCTGGTATGGATTGCGCTGGGTTACGCGCTTATCAACAGCCTGTTCGCCCATCTTCTGGGACATCGGCTGCACGGCCTTAACATCGCCAGGCAGCGCGCCGAGGCGGACTACCGCACTACGCTGCTGCGGGTGCGCGAGCATAGCGAGCAGATCGCGCTTTATCAGGGGGAAGCCGCCGAGCAAACGCGCATGCAGCGGCGCTTCCGGGCGATTGCCGCCAACTGGCGCAGCCTGATGGGGCAAGAGTTCCGGCTGGAAAGCTTTATCACCAGCTATTTTCGCCTCAGCCTGATGATCCCGGTGTTCGCCATTCTGCCGGTTTATCTGGCGCGGCAGATTACGCTGGGCGCGGTGATGCAGGCCAGCAGCGCCTTCGGCTACGTGCTGGACGCCTTCGGCTGGTTTATCGACTCTTATCGCCAGTTGGTGGCCTGGTCGGCCACCATCGAGCGACTGTGGGAGTTCCAGCAGCGCCTGAGCCAGCTGCCGGAGCGGCAAGCGCCGCCCCGCGACGGCGATACCCTGCATATCGCGGCGCTCAGCGTGCATCGCCCCGACGGCACGCCGTTATTGACGCCGCTCAGCGCCACGCTGCAAGAAGGAGAGTGGGCGCTGCTGTCGGCGGCCAGCGGCAGCGGGAAAACCACGCTGCTGCGCGCCCTGGCCGGGCTATGGCCCGCCGTGCGGGGAGAATACCGGCTACCGGCGGGCAAGGCGCTGTTTTTGCCGCAGAAGCCTTATCTGCCGGAGGATAGGCTGCGTCAGGTGCTGTGTTATCCGCAGGCGGAGGCGCCGGAGACGGAGTCATTGCGTCTGGCGTTGCAACAGGTGGGACTGACGTCGCTGCTCGACAGGCTGGATGAAACAACCAACTGGAGTCGGGAACTGTCCGGCGGCGAGCAGCAACGGCTCTCGCTGGCGCGCGCATTGCTGCTGCGCCCCGCGCTGCTGTGTCTGGATGAGGCCACCAGCCAGTTGGATGACGCCGCGGCCCTGCAACTGCTTACGCGGTTACGCCAGACGCTGCCGCGGACGATCGTGCTGGCCGCGAGCCATCAGCCCGCGGTGTGCGCCCGGTTCGAGAAGCGCTTGTGTCTGACGCCCTGCCGCCGGTAGCCGGCCGGCAGAGGGGCGGCCGACTTACTCGCTATCGCCCAGCAGAACGGATTCCAGGGCGATTTCGATCATCTCGTTAAACGTGGTCTGGCGTTCTTCAGCGGTGGTTTGTTCGCCGGAGCGGATATGGTCGGAGACGGTGCAGATAGCCAGCGCCTTGGCGCCGAACTCCGCCGCCACGCCGTAAATGCCGGCGGCTTCCATCTCCACGCCCAGAATGCCGTATTTTTCCATCACGTCGAACATTTGCGGGTCCGGCGTATAGAACAGGTCGGCGGAGAAAAGATTGCCGACGCGCACGCTTACGCCGTGAGCTTTGGCGGCATCCACGGCGTTACGCACCATATCGAAATCCGCAATGGCGGCGTAGTCATGGTCTTTAAAGCGCAGGCGGTTTACCTTGGAGTCGGTACAGGCGCCCATGCCAATCACCACGTCGCGCAGTTTTACGTCGCCGCGCACCGCGCCGCACGAGCCAACGCGGATGATTTTCTTCACGTCGAACTCGGTGATCAGCTCTTTGGCATAGATGGAGCAGGAGGGGATCCCCATGCCGTGGCCCATCACCGAAATATTGCGCCCTTTATAGGTGCCGGTGAACCCCAGCATGCCGCGCACGTTGTTGACTTCGCGGGCATTTTCCAGAAAGGTTTCGGCGATGTACTTTGCGCGCAGCGGGTCGCCCGGCATCAGTACCACGTCCGCAAAATCACCCCTTTCCGCATTAATATGTGGCGTAGCCATGCTTTTATTCCTTATTAATCAACATAAAATCACTCGCGCGCCAGCAGGCGCGAGGTTAAAAACACCGGTCGCGACAGGCGCGACGTAAATTCTGCAATCGTTTGACCCCACCCCGGCCCTCCCCTTCGGCCCTCCCCTTCGCAGGGGAGGGGGCATGTCACTCCTCCCCCTGGCAAGGGGGAGGCCGGGAGGGAGTCCGCAGTAAGCGTTTTACAATATCGACTTGCCATAATCCATCGCCGATAACCCGAAATACTTCGCCACCGTCTGACCGATATCCGCAAACGTATCGCGGTGCCCGTAGGAGCCGGGTTTTACTTTCGGGCCGTAAATCAGCACCGGCACATTTTCGCGGGTATGGTCGGTGCCGTGCCAGGTCGGGTCGCAGCCGTGGTCGGCGGTGAGGATCAAAATATCATCCCCGGTCACCCGCGCGAGCATTTCCGGCAGACGGCGATCGAACAGCTCCAGCGCGGCGGCATAGCCCGCCACGTCCCGGCGGTGGCCGTAGGATGAGTCAAAATCGACGAAATTGGTAAAGACGATGGTGTTATCTCCCGCTTTGTCCATTTCCTGCAGGGTCGCATCGTAAAGCGCGTCAATTCCCGTGGCCTTCACCTTTTGGGTAATACCGACCTGGGCGTAAATATCGGCAATCTTGCCCACCGACACCACCTCGCCGCCCTGCTCTTCCACCAGCTTTTTCAGGATGGTCGGCGCCGGCGGCTCCACGGCCAGATCGTGCCGGTTGCCGGTGCGCTGGAAGTCGCCGGGCTTATCCCCGACGAACGGACGGGCAATCACCCGGCCGATGTTGTAGCCGCCCTCGGTCAACTCTTCGCGGGCGATCTCACACAGTTCGTAAAGCTTCTCCAAACCGAACGTCTCTTCGTGGCAGGCAATCTGGAATACGGAGTCGGCGGAGGTGTAGAAAATCGGCTTGCCGGTTTTCATATGTTCTTCGCCCAGCTTATCCAGGATCACCGTGCCGGAAGAGTGGCAGTTGCCCAGATAGCCCGGCAGATTGGCGCGTTTCACCAGCTTATCCAGCAGCTCCTGCGGAAAGCTGTTTTCTTCATCCTTGAAATAGCCCCAGTCGAACAGCACCGGCACCCCGGCGATTTCCCAGTGACCGGACGGGGTATCCTTGCCTGAGGAGATTTCGCTGGCGTACGCGTAGGCGCCGATAATATCCGCCTGCGGATCCAGCCCCGCGGGAAAAGCGCCGGTGGACTCCTCGGCCGCTTTTCCCAGCCCCAGGCGGCTCAGGTTGGGCAAATGCAGCGGCCCCTTGCGCCCCTGATCGGCCTTGCCCGCCGCGCAGGCCTGGGCGATATGGCCCAGCGTATCCGAGCCCGCGTCGCCAAAGCGCTCCGCATCGGCGCTGCTGCCGATGCCAAACGAGTCGAGCACCATAATATAGGCACGTTTCATTATTTATCTCCTGCGTTGTTACACGCGGCAGGCCCAGCCTGCCGACGTTGGAAAATAGATATCACACCTCGTCCGCGTTCATGCGGCGATAGATAACCGGTGTCGTCGGCGCCGCCCGCTCGCCCACGGCGATCGCCGCGCGCACGTCGTCCGCCGCCTGCCGCCATTGCGCCTCCGTATTGGCGTGGATCACCGCCAGCGGTCGCTGGCCGTCGACGCGCTCGCCCAGGCGAACCACCTCATTCAGCCCCACGCTGTAATCAATGGCGTCGCCGGCCTGGCGGCGTCCGCCCCCCAGCGTCACCACCGCCATACCCAGCGCCCGGGTATCCATGGCGGTCACCATGCCGTCATGGTCGGCAAAAACGGGCTTGCTTAACGTGGCGGCCGGCAAATAGCGTTCATAATGTTCGACAAAGTCGGCGGGACCGCGCTGCGCCGCCACCATCCGCCCGAACACCTCCGCCGCCCGGCCGTTATCCAGCGCCGTTTGCAGTTGGGCGCGGGCATCCGCGGCGCAGTCGGCCAGCCCGCCGGCCAGCAGCATCTCTTCGCACAGCGCCATCGTCACCTCATACAGGCGCGGGTTGCGATGCTCCCCGGTAAGGAAACGCACCGCCTCGCGCACCTCCAGCGCATTGCCGGCGCTGGAGGCCAGCACCTGATTCATATCGGTCAGCAGCGCGCTGGTGCGGCACCCCGCATGATTGGCGACCCCGACGATCGCCTGCGCCAACTGCTCCGAAAGCGCATAGGTCGGCATAAAGGCGCCGGAGCCCACCTTAACATCCATCACCAGCGCATCCAGCCCTTCGGCCAGTTTTTTCGCCAGAATGGAGGCGGTGATCAGCGGTATCGAATCCACCGTGGCGGTAATGTCGCGCGTGGCGTAAAAACGCTTATCCGCCGGCGCCAGCGAGCTGGTCTGGCCGATAATCGCCACGCCGACCTGCTGGATGATGCGCCGGAAAGCGGCGTCGTCCGGGAAGATATCCAGCCCGGGAATGGATTCCAGCTTATCCAGCGTGCCGCCGGTATGCCCCAGCCCGCGCCCGGAGATCATCGGAACGTATCCTCCGCAGGCGGCGACCATCGGCCCCAGCATCAGCGAGGTCACATCCCCTACGCCGCCGGTCGAGTGTTTATCCACCAGCGGCCCGTTCAAATTCAGGCGCTTCCAGTCAAGCACCGTGCCGGAGTCGCGCATCGCCAGCGTCAGGGAAACGCGCTCCGCCATCGACATATCATGGAAGTAGATGGTCATCGCCAGCGCGGCGATTTGCCCTTCAGACACCGTGTTATCGCGGATGCCGTTAACGAAGAAACGGATCTCTTCGTCGCTCAAGGGATGGCCGTCACGCTTTTTGCGAATGATTTCCTGAACCAGAAACAAAGCATGCTCTCCTGATAAGTGAATAAAAGCAGCGGTTATATTTTGCAATCGTCGGCGGCGCGCGCTCAATAACCGCCGGGCCGGTCCGCTGACTGATGGCCCAACGCAGACAGCAGACTGGTTAGCAAACTCGATGCCCCGAAGCGGAAATGCCGCGCGTCAACCCACCCCGGTCCCATAATCTCATCGGCCAGTTGCAGATAGATTGCCGCCTCTGCGGCGCTGCGCACGCCCCCCGCCGCCTTGAATCCCACGCGTTCGCCCACGCCTTTATCACGAATCGCCCGCAGCATGATTTCCGCGCTGTGCGGCGTGGCGTTGACCGCGACTTTACCGGTGGAGGTCTTGATAAAATCGGCGCCGGCGTCAATGGCGATCTCGCTGGCCTGGCGGATCAGCGCGTCCTGTTGCAATTCGCCGGTTTCAATAATCACTTTCAGCAGCACATCGGCCGCCTCGCAGGCCGTTTTACACGCCCGCACCAGATCAAACCCGATTTGCGCGTCGCCGGCGATCAATGAACGGTAAGGGAAGACCACATCCACCTCGTCCGCGCCGTAGGCGATGGCCGCGTTGGTTTCCGCCAGCGCGATGGCGACGTCGTCGTTGCCGTGGGGAAAATTGGTTACGGTGGCGATACGGATCTCCGGGGTTCCCTGCTCGCGCAGTACCTTGCGCGCCAGCGGAATAAAGCGCGGATAGATACAGATAGCGGCCGTTTTGCCCGCCGGGCTATTCGCCTGCTGGCACAGCGCCGTCACTTTTTCATCGCTATCGTCATCGTTAAGAGTGGTTAAATCCATCAGCGCCAGCGCGCGTTGCGCCACAGCGGTTAACGTTGTCATACAGCTCTCCAACTGGTCAGCCGGTCCGACCGACGGGGATTAGGGCTAGGTAGATATTGGATAACATCCTGGGTATTTGACCATGCCGCGCCGGGTTATTTTGCGTTGCCATTCACACTTAATGTAAAAATGATGTAATGGAGTGGGATTATATGTGATCTGGCGCACATATAATGCAGTATTCGTGATTTATTGCGCCAATTACCGGTTGCGGCTATTGCCCGCCGGCGGCGTTGATTTCCACCGTGATATGAACCAGCCCTTTATGCGCCGCCAGCCGCCGCTTGTAATAGTCCGGGCTGACCGGCTGAGCGGTGGTCAAACTCAGGATACAGGCGTATTTGGCCGTTCCCACCCGCCATACGTGCAAATCGGTCAGTTCGGCGGCAATCGGGCTGGCGGTAATAATCTCCCTGATTTCGTCCACCACCGGCGCATCCATTTCGGCGTCCAGCAAGACGCGGCCCGTCTGGCGAATCAATCCGTAGGCCCACAGGGCAACCAGAGCCGCGCCTACAATGCCCATAACCGGATCCAGCCAGGCGGCGCCCCATAGCTTGCCGCCGATCAGCGCCGCAATCGCCAGCACGGAGGTTGCCGCATCGGCAATTACGTGAAGGTAGGCCGAGCGCAAATTCAGATCCTGATGCCTTTCATGCGCCGGCGGCTCATGGGCGTGGTGATGGCCCGGTGCGGCATGATCGTGGTCGGCGTGGCGATCGTGGTGCCTATGTTGATGGCGTGCGGAACGATCGTCGTGAGTATGATGGTCATGGTGCGCATGATGATCATGATGGCCGCGCAGCAGCCAGGCGCAGGCCAGGTTAACCAGCAGGCCGCCCGCGGCAAGCGCGATGGCCTGATTGTATTGAATGACGGCCGGATAAAACAGCCGCTCTACCGACTCATACAGCATCACAATGGCGACGAGCACCAGCAAAATGGCGCTGGTAAATCCCCCCAGAACTTCGATCTTCCAGGTGCCGAAGGTAAAACGGCGGTCCGCCGCCAGCCGCCGGGCCGCGGCGTATGCCATCACCGACAGTCCCAGCGCCAGCGC
The DNA here is from genome assembly GCF_023347575.1 of Brenneria tiliae. Classification (NCBI taxonomy): domain Bacteria; kingdom Pseudomonadati; phylum Pseudomonadota; class Gammaproteobacteria; order Enterobacterales; family Pectobacteriaceae; genus Brenneria; species Brenneria tiliae. The sequence goes on from NZ_JAKPCB010000098.1 coordinate 164,793, forward strand.
ATGCGAACTCATATGCCAGCCATCCGCCAGCAGCGCCATGGAGTTGAAGTACCATCCTCCGACGATTTCCGCCACCATCATCACCGCGGTCAGCAAGGCGGCATATCGGGTATTCCTTTCCGCCAGAGGATTGCCGGCGTCAAAAACGTGAGAATGCGATCCGTATGTTTGTGGTATGTGCGACATCTCTTCCCCCACCCTGACTCATTGGTACTGACGCTGAGTATAACGCAGCGCCGGTCGGCGAGCATCGACACCCGTCGCCGGTGGCCGTAAAATGCGGAAACCCGATGCAACCACAGCGATAACCATGAGCGATAATCATGCCGTGACCGAACGCCCCGCCGAACCCTGCTGGTATCTGTATATGCTGCGTACGGCAAGCGGCCTGCTCTACACCGGCATCACCACCGATGTGGCGCGCCGCGTGGCTCAGCATCAGGCGGGAAAAGGCGCGAAGGCACTGCGGGGAAAAGGCGCGTTGACGCTGGTGTTCCAGTGTCCGGCGGGCAGCCGCTCAAGCGCGTTAAAGCTGGAGTACCGCATCAAGCAGTTGAGCAAAGGCCAGAAAGAGAGGCTGGTGCGCGACCAGCCTGCGTCGTTGTTCGATGGTCTATGCCAGAAAACGGTGGAAGGGCTCGGCATACTCCACTAACCCGCTCGCGCCTTCAAAATGGTTATCCGTCAGCGGGTAAACCTGAAAAGCCGTGGCGCCCTCCGGCCAGCGGCAGTGCAGCTGTTGCTGCGCGGCGGAAACAAAGCCAAAGCGGGCATAGTAGGCCGGATCGCCGACTACCACCACGGCGGTGTAGCCGAACTCATTCAGCGCATCCAACCCCTCGTACACCAGCTGCTGACCGATCCCCTGACGGCGCAGGCTTTCCTCCACCGCCAACGGCGCCAGCGCCACCCACTGGCGGTCTTCTCCTTCGAGCAGCACCGGGCTGAAAGCGGCGTATCCCACCACCCCGCCCTCATCATCCGTCGCCACGATCCCCAGCGTCAACTGACCGTCTTCGCGCAGTTGGTGAACCAGCTCGGCTTCGGCGTCGGTCGGAAACGACCGCCGCAACAGGCTGTCGATCCCCGCGGCGTCGACCGGAATTTCAACGCGCACTAACATGAAGCGGGCGCGTGATCGGTAGATTGCACCACGCCCTCCTGTAGCCCCGCCTCGACAAAATCAGCCAGTTGCAGCAGCCCGATGCGCAGCGGCGCGGGCATGGCCTCCAGCTCGATGGCGTCCATCAGGTTTTTTACGTACAGCCCGAGTTCGGTATCGCCCTCGATGCGCAAACGACGCTGGAAAAACAGCGTGTCGGGATCCTCCTTACGCGCCGCGATCAGCACAAGATCGTTCGCATCGGCGCTGAAGCTGACATCCGCCGTTTCCTCATCGCTCACCGCCAGCCGGTTATCGCGCAGCGTCATAAACCACCGCAGCCCGACGTCCCGCACCTCAATCTTCAGCCAGCGACCTTCCAGAAACGCCAGTTCGCCCTCTTCCAGCGCCTGACGAAACTGCCAGCGCAACATTTGCTCCAGAACCTGACGCTGTATGGCAAAAGGAGTGAACTTTAATGGTTTGCCCAATAAGCCCGGCCCTTGACGCACAATCCGCGCCCGTAGTTTTTCCAACACTGGCGTACTCCTCTTAAAGCAATCCGACGGTTCAGATAATCTGCGCTCATTTTGCCACATCGCGCCAAAGCAGCCGAGGTCTATGTCAATAATTTAGCCGGTTCTTCACCGCTGCCGACAGCGCGGGTGCAAGGCGTAGCCGTTCATTACACGATTAGCTGGTTTAAATCAAAGTCCTGCGCTGACAGCTTAATTAAGATCATCTATTGTTAAAAATATTTATCGACTGATAAAAATTTTATTGATCCACCAACATCATTGATCGCCTCGGCGCGTCGACGCGTTCGAGTGCCTTGATTAATGAAGGAAAGTGTATGGAACTGCTTTGCCCCGCCGGAAACCTTCCGGCACTGAAAGCTGCTATCGACAATGGCGCGGACGCGGTCTATATCGGCCTGAAAGACGACACCAACGCCCGCCACTTCGCCGGACTCAACTTTACCGACAAGAAACTGCAGGAAGCGCGCGACTACGTGCACCGTCACCGGCGCAAACTGCATATCGCCATCAATACCTTTGCCCACCCGGACGGCTACCAGCGCTGGGAGCGCGCCGTGGATATGGCGGCGCAAACCGGCGCGGACGCGCTGATCCTGGCCGATCTGGCGATGCTGGAATACGCCGCGCGTCGCTACCCCGAGATTGAACGCCACGTCTCGGTGCAGGCTTCCGCCACCAATACCGAGGCGATTCATTTTTACCAGCGCCACTTCGACGTCTCGCGTATCGTGCTGCCCAGGGTGCTTTCCATCCATCAGGTAAAACAGCTGGCGCGCACCAGCCCGGTTCCGCTGGAAGTGTTTGCTTTCGGCAGCCTGTGCATTATGGCGGAAGGGCGCTGCTATCTGTCCTCTTACCTGACCGGCGAGTCGCCGAATACGGTGGGCGCCTGCTCGCCGGCGCGCTTTGTGCGCTGGCAGCAAACCGCGCGCGGGATGGAGTCGCGCCTGAATAACGTGCTGATCGACCGCTATCAGGATGATGAAAACGCCGGCTACCCGACGTTATGCAAGGGACGCTACCTGGTGGACGGGCAGCGCTATCACGTGCTTGAAGAGCCCACCAGCCTGAATACGCTGGAACTGCTGCCCGAACTGCTGGCGGCCAATATCGCGTCGGTAAAAATAGAGGGACGCCAGCGCAGTCCCGCCTATGTCAGCCAGATCACCCGCGTCTGGCGGCAGGCGATTGACCGCTGCGTCGCCGACCCCGCCGCATTCAGCCCGACGCAGGAGTGGATGGATACCCTCGGCGCCGTGGCGGAAGGCACGCAAACCACGCTGGGCGCCTATCACCGCAAATGGCAGTAGCAGGAGACAAGATGAAATATGCACTGGGCGCCATCCTCTACTACTGGCCCAAAGACGATATCGCCGCGTTCTATCAGGCCGCGGCGCACAGCGGCGCGGACATTATCTATCTTGGCGAAACCGTTTGCAGCAAGCGGCGGGCGATGAAAGTCGCCGACTGGCTCGACCTCGCCCGGCAGCTCGCCGCCGGCGGCAAACAGGTGGTCATTTCCACGCTGGCGCTGCTCCAGGCGCCGTCGGAGCTGAACGAACTGAAACGCTACGTGGAAAACGGCGACTTCCTGCTGGAAGCGAACGATCTCGGCGCCGTCAATATGGCGGCGGACCGCCATCTGCCCTTTGTCGCCGGACATGCCCTCAATTGTTACAACGCCTATACCCTGCGCCTGCTGCGCCAACAGGGCATGGTGCGCTGGTGTATGCCGGTCGAGCTCTCCCGCGACTGGCTGCAAAACCTGCTGAACCAGTGCGACGAGTTGGGGTTCCGCAACCAGTTTGAGGTTGAAGTGCTGAGCTACGGACATCTGCCGCTGGCGTATTCCGCCCGCTGCTTTACCGCCCGTTCGGAAAACCGCGCCAAGGATGAGTGCGAAACCTGCTGCATCCACTACCCGCAGGGGCGCAAGGTGCTGTCTCAGGAAGATCAGCAGGTGTTTGTGCTCAACGGCATCCAGACGCAGAGCGGCTACTGCTACAACCTGGGCAACGAACTCCCCGGCATGGCCGGCCTGGTGGATATCGTGCGTCTGTCGCCGCAGGGGATGGAGACGCTGGCGATGGTCGACGCCTTCCGCGCCAACGAAAACGGCCAGGCGCCGCTGGCGCTGGAGAAAAACGCCGACTGCAACGGCTACTGGCGCCGGGTCGCCGGGCTGGAACTGGTGCCGTAAAGTCCGGGCCGGCTGATAACGCTAAATTTCGCTCCGGGGTGTCAAATTGCGCCAAACGGCGCAATACTCAAAGCTATCTGGAACCTGATAAAGTGAGCCTTTGCTATGTCCGTTGATCTTCAGTCCGTCCCTTTTTCTATTCTGGATCTGGCGCCGATACCGGTCGGGTTTACGGCGCGGGATGCCTTCAGCCGCTCGCTGGATTTGGCGCAACAGGCTGAACGCTGGGGCTACCATCGCTACTGGCTGGCGGAACACCACAATATGACCGGTATCGCCAGCGCCGCCACCTCGGTGCTGATTGGCTATCTGGCGTCGGGCACGCAGCGTATCCGTCTCGGCTCCGGCGGCGTGATGCTGCCGAATCACTCCCCGCTGGTGATTGCCGAACAGTTCGGCACGCTGGAGTCGCTCTATCCCGGCCGCATCGACCTCGGGCTCGGCCGGGCGCCGGGCACCGATCAGAGGACCATGAGGGCGCTGCGGCGGCACCTGAACGCCGAAATCGACGATTTCCCCAAAGACGTACAGGAACTGCAACGCTACTTCGCCGACGTGCAGCCGGGACAGGCGGTGCAGGCCGTGCCCGGCCAGGGGTTAGGGATTCCCGTCTGGCTGCTGGGTTCAAGTCTGTACAGCGCGCAGCTGGCCGCCTCTTTAGGGGTGCCTTTCGCCTTTGCCGCCCACTTCGCTCCCGATATGCTGCTGCAGGCGCTGCAGGTTTATCGTGAAACCTTTCAACCCTCGGCCGCGCACGCCAAACCCTATGCCATGGTGTGCGTTAACGTGGTCGCCGCCGACAGCGACCGCGACGCCCGTTTTCTGTTTACTTCGATGCAGCAGCAGTTCATCAACCTGCGCCGCGGCACGCCCGGCCCGCTGCCCGCGCCGGTGGAAGATATGGACGCATTCTGGTCCCCGGCGGAGCAGTTCGGCGTGGAGCAAACATTACGCCTGTCGATCGTCGGCGATCGGGCTAAGGTCCGCCACGGTTTACAGAGTTTGCTTCGCGAAACGCAGGCGGATGAAGTGATGCTAAACGGCCAGATTTTCGACCATCAGGCGCGTTTGCGATCGTTCGAGATCGCCATCGGCGTTCAACAGGATAGGCCGCTATAGCCTGGAAGAAAGCGATGCGCTAACGCATCCCTCAAACACCGCGGCGGTTATTGTGCGCCCGCGGTTACGCTCGGCAGAGCGTCAAACGCGCGCAGCACCTTTTTGTCGTAAGGATTGCCAATCCAGCGTACGTCCGGTTTGAAAGCGGGATTGACCACACTTTTCGCCGGCTCATAAAAGTCATAACTCAGCCCCGCCAAATCAGACCAGGTATGAATCAGATGGGCGTTGCTGTACTTGCGGTCAACGTAAGGCGCATAGTCGGCGGCGTGATTTTTTTGCCACTCCGGCGACATCCACAGCAGAAAAGGAATGGTATACATCGCCCGGGACGGCGCGGCTTCGTTGCGGCCCAGCACGTTGTGCGGCGGCGTTTCATAGACCTCTTCGCCGTGGTCGGAAAAATAGAGCAGAAAACCATTCGGCCGACGTTGCGCGAAGGCGTTGATCAGGCTATCGACGATATAGTCGTTGTATAGCTCCGCATTGTCATACTGGTTAAAGACCTCGGCCTGCGTATCGCTCAGCGCTGTCGGCAAACCGGCGCGATCGTGGAACCGGTCGAACGCGGGCGGATAGCGATATTTATAGTTCATATGCGTTCCCAACAGGTGAACGACGATGAATTTCTTCGCCGCCGGATCGGCCATGACTTCCTCAAACGGCGGTAACACCACATCATCATACTGCCAGGGCGCTCTGGGTGCGCTGGTTGTTGAGGTAATACTGCTTGTCCGTCTGCTGTGAAAAAACCGTCAGCATGGTGTTGCGTTTGGTCATCGTCTGTTGGTTGGTGATCCAGAACGTTTTATATCCCGCCTGCTTCATCAGATTCATCAGCGAGGGTTTGCTCAGGTAGAGATCCGGGTGTTGTTCATCCGCAAAGGTCAGCGCCTGTTGCAGAATTTCAATGGTGTAAGGGCGCGACGTCACCACGTCCTTGAATACCACCAGGTTCGGATCCGCTTTGCTTAAGGCATCCAGACGCGGCGCGGTGGGACGCGGATAGCCATACAGACTCATACGGCTGCGGGTGGTGGATTCGCCGATAACCAGCACCAGCGTGCGCGGCGTATCGCCGTTGGCGTCTTTAAGGTTTTTCAGCGGCGGCAGCGCCGCATTTTGCTGCAACATCGCTTCCATACTGTTTAGTTGCTGACGGTATTCCAGATAGCTGCTAAAAAATTGCCAGGGCGCCGTGGTTCCCATCCGTCCGGCCAGATAGCCGACGGTATCATCCAGCGACAGTTTATTCACCGCCATTTTCTTATAGGCCGGCGCGCCGAAAAGCACGCCAATAATAATTAAAGAGACGCCCGCCTTATATTTGCGCGGCAAATAAACCGGACGCACTCTTGTCCACAGGAAAAAGGCTATAGCGCTATAAGCCAGCAATATGCCAACCACTTTCAGGCTGAAATACTGGCTCAGATATTCGCCGGCTTCCGTTGTATTTGACTCAAACATCACAAACAGAACGCTTTGCGAAAACTCTTGCTGATAAATCGCATAATAACCGAGCGCAACCACCGAAGAGGCCCACAGCACAATACCCAATACGGCGGTAATTAGCCGGGTTTGACGCGGAAAGAAGAACACGGGAACCAACCAAAGCAAGCTGAAGAGTAATGCATCTCTTAATCCATTAAATCCGCTGTGGCCGGTCAATAAAATCAACAGCTGCAACGCGCAGGAAAAGTACCAGAAAAAGAGCAAAAGCCATCCCAGCCTTCGCCATTGAAAGCGTTTCTCGTTTATAACATCAGACATTTATTCTATTCCAAATAGATAATTTAATAAAAAATGTCAAAAGGTTTCGATGTGTGAATCTTTCAGAAAATATTATTTTTATAAAGGCGCGATATCCATCGTCTGCTTATTATTAAGCAATGGCGCGCAACATCATTTAACGACCGCGTATTGGAAAGAGACGAGCGCGTTTTCGGTGAGGCGGTAATATTCGCAAAAAAAAACGGTCCCCAGGAGGACCGTCTTCGTTTTTATAGCAAAAAATATCAGGCGATTAAATATCTAACGCAAAGATATTTTATTTCCTGGTGTAACACGGCCTTAAACGTCAGCCGGGCGACGGCGCGGAGCGCGCGGCGCGGCATCACGGTTGAAGGTGCGTTCGCGACGCTCTCCGCCATTCCCTTCGCGGCGTTCGCCGTTACTGTAGGAACGACGAGGCGCGGCGCCTGCGGGACGACCGCCACGGCGTTCGCCGCCGTTGCCTCGTTCATGCGGCTGGGCATCGCCCAGTAACTGCATGTTCAAGGGTTTGTTCAGAATACGGGTACGGGTAAAGTGAGATAACAAGTCACCCGGCATCCCTTTCGGCAGCTCAATCGTCGAGTGGGAGGCAAACAGCTTGATGTTGCCGATATAGCGGCTGCTGATATCGCCTTCGTTGGCAATCGCTCCCACGATGTGGCGAACTTCCACGCCGTCATCACGGCCCACTTCAATACGATACAGTTCCATATCGCCCGCATCGCGACGTTCACGGCGCGGCGGACGATCGCCATCGCGGCTTTCGCGCGGCTCGCGACGGCGGTCGCCGCGCGCATCGTCACGATCGCGGAATTCACGACGCGGACGACGATCGAATACCGGATCCGGCGGCAGGATCAGCGGACGTTCGCCCTGCGCCATTTTCAGCAGCGCCGCGGCCAGGGTTTCGATATCCAGCTCTTCCTGCGGCTGCAATTTAGCCAGCAGCGCGCGGTACATATCCAGATCGCTGCTTTCCAGCTGTTGCTGCACCTTGGCGGCAAACTTCGCCAGACGGCGCTGTCCCAGCAGTTCGGCATTCGGCAGTTCAACTTCCGGAATGGTCAGCTTCATGGTGCGTTCAATGTTGCGCAGCAAACGGCGTTCGCGGTTTTCCACGAACAGCAGCGCGCGACCGGCGCGACCGGCGCGGCCGGTACGACCGATACGGTGAACGTAAGACTCGGAGTCCATCGGTATGTCGTAGTTGACCACCAGGCTGATGCGCTCGACGTCCAGACCGCGGGCGGCCACGTCGGTGGCGATCAGAATATCCAGACGGCCGTCTTTCAGACGTTCCAGCGTCTGCTCGCGCAGCGCCTGATTCATATCGCCGTTTAACGCGGCGCTGTTATAGCCGCTGCGCTCCAGCGCTTCGGCCACTTCCAGCGTGGCGTTTTTGGTGCGCACGAAAATAATCGCCGCGTCAAAATCCTCGGATTCCAGGAAGCGAACCAGCGCCTCATTTTTACGCATGCCGGAGACCGTCCAGTAGCTCTGGCTGATATCCGGACGGGTGGTGATGCTGGACTGAATGCGCACTTCCTGCGGATCTTTCATAAAGCGACGCGTAATACGGCGGATCGCTTCCGGCATCGTCGCGGAGAATAGCGCGGTCTGATGTTCCGCCGGGATCTGGGCCATGATGTTTTCCACATCGTCAATAAAGCCCATACGCAGCATCTCATCGGCTTCATCCAGCACCAGGCCGCTCAGGTTGGACAAATTCAGCGTGCCGCGCTTCAGGTGATCCAACAGACGTCCCGGCGTACCGACCACGATCTGCGCGCCGCCGCGCAGCGCGCGCAGCTGTACGTCGTAACGCTGGCCGCCGTACAGGGCCACCACGCTCACGCCGTGCATATGTTTGGCGAAATCATTACAGGCTTCGGCGACCTGCACCGCCAGTTCGCGGGTCGGCGCCAGCACCAGCATCTGCGGCGCTTTCAGCTCGGGTTTGAGATTGTTGAGCAGCGGCAGCGCAAACGCCGCGGTTTTACCGCTGCCGGTCTGCGCCATACCCAGCACATCGCGACCGCTCAGCAGGTGAGGAATACATTCCGCCTGAATTGGCGATGGTTTTTCGTAGCCCAGATCGGTAAGGGCATTAATGATTGGAGCAGACAGCCCCAACTCAGCAAAAGTGGTTTCAAACTCAGTCATGTACACGTGCCTCATAAATGGCGGCCAGTCTACATAACTCGTCGAGAAAATTTTCAGTCATTTTCATTGAAAAGTGTGAACCGGCTCAAATTGGATTAAAAAGCGAACAAAAAAGCCCTCACCCGTAACAGGTGACAACCGAAGTTTTTTCAGGCTGAAATAGTTGTTCGTCAGCTATTGCTGGTCCGATCCTGATAGGTCGTCTTGCTCTTGGCCTAATAGCGCCAATTCCAACAATGCATAGCGGTGCTCAACAAAATTATGGACATTGTTGGCAACCGTCAGCTTGAACAGCGCCGAAGCGGTGTTCTTGTCCCCCAGACTTAGGTAGTGCTTACCTAAATAGAAGTCAGTTTCACTGAGATGCTCAGCGAGCGAAGTGTTATCCGTAGCTTCTTCCTGCAAACGCGCCATCAGCACTTTTTGGCTGATTGCGTCCAGGTAGAATTCGACAATATTCCATCCCCACGGTCCTTTCTGCGCCTCGTCATAGCGTTTCTGCAACGCGACTTCGGCCGTCTGCGGATTGATTTCTCGCTCCACCAGATACAGCCACAACGAACGGAAAGGATCATTTGGATCGTCTCGATAAAACGCCAGCAGATCATCCTGCGCTAACAGGTAACGACCGCCATAGTACAAAGCGATGCCCCGGTTTAAACGCGCGTAATTGTAAGTTGGATCAAGCTCTAGTACAGAATCAAACGCTTCATAGGCAGCATCAAAATTGCCTGCCTGCGTTAAATAGATACCCAGATAGTTAAAAACCTCTGGAATATCAGGGCGAATCGCCAACGCTTGTGAAAAATCATTTCGCGCCAACGCCCTCAGCCCGAGGCTATCATACAGCACTCCGCGCTCATATAATAGCTGTGCTCGCTCATCATCGGTTAATGCCCGGCTGGCAAGGATCTGTTCCATGCGCGCCAGAATCACTTCCTGCTGCAAAGTAGGCTGTAACGGAACCGCCAGTACCGCGTCTTTACGCCAATCCGTGTTGCTGCATCCTGCCAGCATGAGTGCTGTCGCAACATAACACCAGCGCAAGAAAGGCTTCATTTCCCACTCCCGAAGACAAACATTGGATGAACATCCTGTCCCGGTCAGCTCAATATAAGGATATCCGATCCTTACGATCACGGCTCCTTACAATGTAAGGAGCCGTACGACTGTTTTTATTTTAACAGTTATTCACCCTCAGAAGGCGCTACGGCCGCTTCCTGAGGTTGAGCATTTGCTTCTTTGATGCTTAAACGCACGCGTCCCTGGCGATCGACTTCCAGTACCTTGACCGGCACTTCCTGACCCATTTGCAGGTAGTCGGTCACTTTCTCAACGCGCTTTTCGGCGATCTGAGAAATATGCACCAGGCCTTCCTTGCCGCCGCCGATGGCGACGAAAGCGCCGAAGTCGACGATGCGCGTCACTTTACCCTGGTAGATGCGGCCCACTTCGATTTCAGCGGTGATCTCTTCGATACGGCGAATCGCGTGTTTGGCTTTTTCGCCGTCGGTGGAGGCAATCTTCACCGTACCGTCGTCTTCAATTTCGATGGTGGTGCCGGTTTCCTCGGTCAGCGCACGGATAACCGAACCGCCTTTACCAATCACATCCTTGATCTTGTCGGTGCTGATCTTGATGGTATGGATACGCGGCGCGAATTCGGAAATATCGCCGCGCGGCGTGCTGATCGCCTGTTCCATCACGCCCAGAATGTGCAGACGGGCGCCTTTGGCCTGGTTCAAGGCAACCTGCATGATTTCGCGGGTAATGCCTTCGATTTTGATATCCATCTGCAACGCGGTGATGCCTTCACGGCTGCCGGCCACTTTGAAGTCCATATCGCCCAGGTGATCTTCATCGCCCAGAATATCGGACAGCACGACAAAGTTGTCGCCTTCTTTCACCAGACCCATCGCAATGCCGGCGACGGCCGCTTTAATCGGCACGCCCGCATCCATCAGCGCCAGAGACGCGCCGCAGACCGAGGCCATGGAAGAAGAGCCGTTGGATTCGGTAATTTCGGAAACCACGCGCACGGTGTACGGGAATTCATTGGCTTTCGGCATCACCGCCAGCACGCCGCGTTTCGCCAGACGGCCGTGGCCGATTTCACGGCGCTTCGGCGAGCCGACCATACCGGTTTCGCCGACGGAGTACGGAGGGAAGTTATAGTGCAGCAGGAAGCGATCGGTACGTTCGCCGGTCAGTTCATCGATGTTCTGCGCATCACGCTCGGTACCCAGCGTGGCGGTAACCAGCGCCTGGGTTTCCCCGCGGGTGAACAGCGCGGAGCCGTGGGTACGCGGCAATACGCCGGTGCGCACGTCCAGACCGCGGATCATGTCTTTTTCGCGACCGTCGATACGCGGTTCGCCGCGCAGCACGCGGCTACGCACCACGTTTTTCTCTACGCTGCCCAGAATGTCCTGGATTTCGCCGGCGTCCAGCGTTTCATCTTCCGCCAGCAACGCCGCGGCAACCTCAGCCTTGATGGCATCAACCTGCGCGTAACGCTCCTGTTTTTCGGTGATGCGGTACGCATCGCCCAGACGCGCTTCGGACAGGGCTTCCACACGCTGCTGCAGGGAAGCGTTGACTTCCGGCGAGTGCCAGTCCCACTTCGGTTTACCGGCTTCGGCAACCAGCGCATTGATGTTTTCGATAACGACCTGCTGTTGCTCATGGCCGAAGACCACGGCGCCGAGCATTTGCTCTTCGCTTAACAGGTCCGCTTCGGATTCCACCATCAGCACCGCGCCTGCGGTACCGGCGACCACCAGATCCAGACGGCTCTCTTTCAGTTCGTCAGTGGTCGGGTTCAGCACGTACTGATCGTTCAGGTAACCGACGCGCGCCGCGCCGATCGGCCCGCCGAACGGGATGCCGGACAGGCTCAGCGCGGCGGAGGCGCCGATCAGCGCCACGATATCGGGGCTAACCTGCGGGTTAACGGAAACCACGGTGGCGATAACCTGAACTTCATTCAGGAAGCCTTCCGGGAACAGCGGACGAATAGGACGGTCAATCAGGCGGGAAATCAGCGTTTCGCCTTCGCTCGGACGGCCTTCGCGACGGAAGAAGCCGCCCGGGATACGTCCGGCGGCGTAGGTGCGTTCCTGATAGTTAACGGTCAGCGGGAAGAATCCCTGACCGGGTTTAGCCTGTTTGGCGCCAACGACGGTAACGAATACCGCGGTATCATCTATGCTGGCCATAACGGCGGCGGTGGCCTGACGAGCCATCATACCGGTTTCTAAAGTGACGGTATGCTGACCATATTGAAATTTACGAACGATCGGATTCAACAAAATAATATCCTTAACTAGGGCGCGTCATGCTTATTGCATAGACGCGTCGATAAATCTCCGATCTTTGCACTACATTCTCACGACTAATGACAACCTTTACCCTGCCCATGCAGATAAAGCCTCTCATTAGCCGCGCGAACCTCTGCAATGAAAGATCATAATTAAAACAACACTACATTACCCTTTCTTACCGGCGCTTCCTAGAAGAAAGGGGCCCAAAGAGGCCCCTTCCTACCGAAACCCGGAAGACTTAGCGACGCAGACCCAGACGCTCGATCAGACTGGTGTAACGTGCCACATCTTTACGCTTCAGGTAGTCCAGCAGCTTACGACGCTGAGAAACCATACGCAGCAGACCACGACGGCTGTGGTGATCCTTTTTGTGCTCGGCAAAGTGACCCTGCAGATGGTTGATCTGCGCGGTCAGCAAAGCAACCTGAACTTCGGTAGAGCCACTGTCGTTAGTGCCACGACCAAATTCCGTAACGATTTTCGCTTTCGCTTCAACACTTAGAGACATAGTAATACTCCAAACATTATAGATAAAAAAACAGGCGCCGATCTCTAATTCAGCCACCTAATAGTCAAGCCGCGCTATTCTACTCTCAGCATCCTGCGATAGCAAGGCGGCGACGGTTTGACTTATTCCTGATACTCGACCACCAGACGGCGGGGAGCGACGCGTCCGTCGCCGTCGATTTCACCCATGCCGATGAACTTGCGCGCTTCGCCTTCGGTGATCCGCACCATGCCGTTCAACGGGGCGTTTGCCGCCTGCACCGGCTGGCCCTGCTTGAGATAACCGGCCACCACGGGCAGCAAGTTCACCTCGGGGAAAATCATCACCGGGCTTTCCATCGGCATCAGCAGAGGATCAAGGCTCAGGGCCGGCGCGCGCTCCTCGGCCTGCGCCTGTTCCAGCAGCGCATTCAGCTGATCCAGCGTCACCATTTTCTCAACCGGGTAGGTCGCCACCTGCAGCCGGCGCAGATAAATCACGTGCGCGCCGCAACCCAGCTTCTCGCCCAGGTCATCGATAATAGTGCGAATATAGGTGCCTTTCGAACAGTGTATTTCCAGTTCCAGCTCATCCCCTTCCCAGCGGATAAACTGCAACTCATACACGGTGATTTCGCGCGCCTCGCGCGGCACCGTCTGCCCCTGACGGGCATACTCATACAGCGGACGCCCCTGATACTTCAAGGCGGAATACATCGAAGGCACCTGCAGCGTGGTGCCGCGAAAGCCGTCCAGCGCCTGTTCCAGCTGCGCCGCCGAAAAGCCGACCGGCCGCTGCGCAATCAGGTTGCCGTCCGCATCCGAGGTGTCCGTGCGCTGTCCCAGCCGGGCGATCACCCGATAACGCTTATCCGAATCCAGCAGGTACTGCGAAAACTTGGTGGCCTCTCCCAGGCAGATCGGCAGCATGCCGGTCGCCAGCGGATCCAGCGCGCCGGTGTGGCCCGCCTTATTGGCGTTGAAGATCCGCTTTACCTTCTGCAATACGTCGTTGGAAGACATGCCCTGCGACTTATCCAATAACAATACGCCGTGTACGTCACGGCCTCGGCGACGAGGACGACTCATTAATCCTCCTGGTCTTCACCCGAGGTGGAACGACGCGCCGCGTCATTCCGGACCACGTTGGTAACCAGGTTGGACATGCGCATCCCTTCAACCAGCGAATTGTCGTAGGAAAACGTCAATTCGGGAACGACGCGCAGGCGCATCGCTTTTCCCAGCAGCACGCGGATAAAGCCCGAGGCGTCCTGCAACGCCTTCAGCGCGGTCTTCACCTGCTCCGGTTCGTTATCGTTGAGAAGGGTCACAAAAACTTTGGCGTAAGCCAGATCGCGTGAAACCTCGACGCCGGATACGGTCGCCATACCGATGCGCGGATCTTTCACTTCCCGTTGAATAATGATGGCGATTTCTTTTTGCATTTCCTGCGCCACGCGCTGGGTGCGGCTGAATTCTTTTGCCATGTTGAAATCCTCAAGTAAAAATCGGGGGGCACAAGGCCCCCCATAAGTAACTTATCGCATCGCTTAACGCCGACTTAAGCGATCGTGCGTTTGATCTCGATCGTTTCAAAGACTTCAATCACGTCGCCGGCGCGAACGTCATTGTAGTTCTTCACGCCGATACCGCATTCCATGCCGTTGCGCACTTCGTTGACGTCATCTTTAAAGCGACGCAGGGACTCCAGCTCGCCTTCGTAGATGACCACGTTTTCACGCAATACGCGGATCTTGTTATGACGTTTAACCACGCCTTCGGTCACCATACAGCCGGCGACCGCGCCGAATTTCGGCGATTTGAACACGTCGCGCACTTCCGCCAGGCCGATGATTTCCTGTTTGTATTCCGGCGCCAGCATACCGCTCATCGCCTGTTTGACTTCATCAATCAAATCGTAGATGACGGAATAGTAGCGCAGATCCAGGCTTTCAGCTTCCACAACGCGGCGGGCGGAGGCATCGGCACGCACGTTAAAGCCAAGGATAATCGCATTCGACGCGGCCGCCAGCGTGGCATCCGTTTCCGTGATGCCGCCCACGCCGGAACCGACGATTTTCACTTTCACTTCGTCGGTGGACAGTTTTTGCAGCGAATCGGAGATGGCTTCACAAGACCCCTGAACGTCGGACTTCAGCACGATATTCAGCTCGGAAACTTCACCTTCCGTCATGTTGGCAAACATGTTTTCCAGTTTGGATTTCTGCTGGCGAGCCAGCTTGACCTCACGGAATTTACCCTGACGATACAGCGCCACTTCACGGGCCTTCTTCTCGTCGCGCACCACGGTCGCTTCATCGCCCGCCGCCGGCACGCCGGACAGGCCGAGGATTTCCACCGGAATCGACGGGCCGGCCTCGGTGATTTCACGTCCCAGCTCGTCGCGCATCGCGCGAACCCGGCCGTATTCAAAGCCGCACAGCACGATATCGCCTTTGTTCAGCGTACCTTCGCGCACCAGCACGGTGGCTACCGGGCCGCGGCCTTTATCCAGGAAGGATTCGATCACCACCCCGCTGGCCATACCGCTGCGGATTGCCTTCAGCTCCAGCACTTCGGCCTGCAGCAAAATGGCGTCCAGCAGTTCGTCGATGCCGGTGCCGGCTTTGGCCGATACGTGCACAAACTGCGATTCGCCGCCCCACTCTTCCGGCATCACGCCGTACTGGGACAGCTCGGTTTTCACCCGATCGGGATCGGCTTCCGGCTTATCGATTTTGTTTACCGCGACGACCACCGGCACCTGGGCCGCTTTGGCGTGCTGGATAGCCTCGATGGTCTGCGGCATCACGCCGTCATCCGCCGCGACGACCAGCACCACGATATCCGTCGCCTGGGCGCCGCGCGCGCGCATCGCGGTAAACGCGGCGTGTCCGGGGGTATCCAGGAAGGTGATCATGCCGTTGTCGGTTTCAACGTGGTAGGCGCCGATATGCTGGGTAATGCCGCCCGCTTCGCCGGCGGCGACCTTGGTTGAGCGGATATAATCCAGCAGCGAGGTTTTACCATGGTCGACGTGCCCCATGATGGTCACCACCGGCGCGCGCGATACGGCGGCGGCGCCGGTATCGCGGTCGCTCATTACCGCTTCTTCCAGTTCGTTTTCACGACGCAGGATCACCTTGTGGCCCATTTCTTCCGCCACCAGCTGCGCGGTTTCCTGATCGATAACCTGGTTGATCGTCGCCATGGCGCCCAGTTTCATCATCGTTTTGATGACCTGAGAACCCTTCACCGCCATCTTGTTGGCCAGTTCGGCGACGGTCACCGTTTCACCGATCACCACGTCGCGGTTGACCGCCTGAGCAGGCTTGTTGAAGCTCTGCTGCAGCGTGCTTGGCTTACGCTTGCCTTTACGGGTAACGGCGCGCGCCTCTTCACGGTCGGCTTTCGACTCGGACTGGCGGTTGCCTTTCTTCTGTTTGGTGGTTTTGGCGGCGCGGGTGCGGGTACGGCGCTCGCCTTCAACCTGGCGATCGTTTTCATCTTCCGCTTCACGGGCATGATGAGAGGTCGTCACGTGATAATCGGCCGACTCTTCGGGTTTGACGGCGCTTTCCGCTTCCCAACGGCCGGCATTTTCTTCAGCCATACGGCGGGCTTCTTCCGCGATGCGTCGCGCTTCTTCCTCAACCTTAAGGCGAGCGGCTTCTTCGGCTTTACGTTTCAGTTCCGCGGCTTCGGCTTCCCGGCGGGCTTTTTCAGCCTGGGCAGGCTTGGTAATACTGTCGTTTTGTTGATTGGTCACTTTTTCTTTTTCCGCTACGTCACGCTTAGCTTTTTCGGCGGCCTCACGTTTGGCTTGCTCTTCGGCAGCACGTTTCGCTTTCTCAGCGGCCTCGCGGCGGGCTTTCTCTTCAGCCTCACGCTTAGCCTGCTCTTCAGCAACGCGTTGTGCCTGTTCTTCCGCTTCACGCCGCGCCTGCTCTTCCTCTTCCGCCTGTTGGGCATCCAGAGGATCGCGTTTTACATAAGTGCGTTTCTTGCGGACTTCGATCTGCACTGACTTACTCTTGCCGCCAGTGCTGGGAATATTTAACGTGCTACGCGTTTTACGCTGTAGTGTCAACTTACCCGGCGCATTTCCGCGCTCGCGGTTCAGATGCGCCAATAAGGTTTCTTTTTCATGCTGAGTCACAGAATCTGCTGCAGACTTGGTAATTCCCGCATCAGCAAACTGCTGTATCAGGCGGTCAACCGGAGTCTGAATCTCTGTGGCCAGCGATTTTACGGTTACATCTGTCATGCTGTTCCTTTCCTGCTACAGTTCGTTATTCGTTGTCGTCGCCAAACCAACAGATATTACGGGCGGCCATAATCAGCTCGCCGGCTTTTTCATCATTAAGCTCTTCGATATCCGTCAGGTCGTCAACGCCCTGCTCAGCAAGATCTTCCAGCGTGCAAATACCGCGTGCTGCCAGCTTAAATGCCAATTCACGCGACAGACCAGGTAAACTGAGCAAATCGTCCGCGGGTTGGCCGTCACCGCGACTTTCTTCCTGCGCCAACGCCAGCGTGGTTAACGCCGCTTTGGCCCGCTCACGCAATGCTTCCACCGTCTCTTCATCAAGACCGTCAATCGCCAGCAGCTCTTTGATCGGCACATAGGCCAGCTCTTCAAGCGAGGAGAAGCCTTCTTCCACCAGCACGGTGGCGAACTCTTCATCGATATCCAGATGCTTGGTAAAGACATCGATGGCGGCATGCGCTTCGGCCTGATGCTTGGCCTGAAGGTCTTCCACGGTCATGACGTTCAGTTCCCAACGGTCGTCTGAACGATGCTGTTTCAGCAGTTGGGAAGCCAGACGCACGTTCTGGCCGTTGCGGCCAATCGCCTGGGCCAGATTGCTGGACTCGACTGCGATGTCCATCGTACAGGTATCTTCGTCAACCACGATGGAAACCACGTCGGCCGGGGCCATGGCATTGATAACAAACTGCGCGGGATTATCATCCCACAGGATAATATCAATGCGCTCGCCGCCAAGCTCGCTGGATACCGCCTGAACGCGCGCGCCGCGCATGCCTACGCAGGCGCCGACCGGATCGATGCGCTTGTCGTTGGTTTTTACCGCAATTTTCGCACGGGAACCGGGATCGCGGGCGGCGGCCTTGATCTCAATGACCTCTTCGCCGATTTCCGGCACCTCGATACGGAACAGTTCAATCAGCATTTCCGGGCGGGAACGGCTGACGAACAGCTGAGCGCCGCGGGCTTCGGGGCGAACGGCATACAGCACGCCGCGGATGCGATCGCCGGGGCGGAAGTTTTCCCGGGGCAACATATCTTCACGGCCGATGACCGCTTCAGCGTTATTACCCAAATCCAGAGAGATATTATCACGGTTAACTTTCTTCACCACACCGGTAACAATCTCGCCTTCCTGCTGGCGGAACTGATCGACGACCATGGCGCGCTCAGCTTCGCGGACTTTCTGTACGATAACCTGTTTGGCGGTTTGCGTGGTAATACGGTCGAAGGTGACGGACTCAATCTGATCTTCGACATAATCGCCGACATCAAGAGCAGGATCTTCAAACTGCGCCGCATCCAGCGTAATTTCACGCGTTGGCTGGGTAACTTCGTTCACCACCAGCCAGCGGCGGAACGTGTCGAAATCGCCGGTTTTACGGTCGATACTGACGCGGACATCAATTTCCTGCTCGTATTTTTTCTTGGTCGCTGTCGCCAGCGCGGTTTCCAGCGCTTCAAAAATCTTCTCACGCGGGAGGGCTTTTTCGTTGGAAACTGCCTCAACAACAGCCAGAATCTCTTTATTCATCCTAGTTGCCTCATCCAAACTTTAAAAGTGGGGTACCAGGTTCGCTTTCTGGATGTTGCTCAGCGCGAACACTTCGTCTTTTCCTTCCACTGTGATGGTGATCATCTCGCCCTCGACGGCCTTGATGACACCCAGCCATTTACGGCGATTCTGGACTGCCATACGCAGTACCACCGTCACTTCTTCACCAATGAAACGCACATAATGCTCTACCGTGAACAAGGGACGCTCAAGCCCCGGAGAGGATACCTCCAGGTTGTAAGCGACAGTGATAGGATCTTCAACATCCAATACCGCACTGACCTGGTGGCTGACATCAGCACAATCATCAACGGTGATGCCATCTTCACTATCAATATAGATACGCAGCGTCGATTGGCGACCCCGGATGAACTCAATACCGACCAATTCATAGCCTAACGCTTCGACCGGCGCTGAAATCATCTCTGTTAATTTTTGCTCTAACGTGGACAAGCCCACCCCCAAGACATAAAAAAAGGGCCTAATAGCCCAGTAATTCTGTTACCAAATAACAAAAAACCCCGATATATCGGGGCTTTATGCAACTGGACCCTATTTACCGCCAAACAGCGCGGCCTAACTTTCGGTTAAGGATTCTTTCAAAACGACTGTGAAAGCGACCGAGACTTACCAAACAGCCCGTTTGAAAAAAAACTCTACCAGGAAAGTTAAGTGGTTGCGGGGGCCGGATTTGAACCGACGACCTTCGGGTTATGAGCCCGACGAGCTACCATGCTGCTCCACCCCGCGTCCGAAAACGTGGCAAATACTACGCTGACAACCTCAAAAATGCAAGTTATCTCTGGGATTGGTATGAGGACGGGACTTGCGTATTCAACCTATTGTATTGACACATAAAGGTATCAATTAAATCCGTATTGCAATCTACCCTTGGCGCTATTTGTATCCGTAAGTCAGGGCGCCAAACGTGCGCAGCATAATACCCATGATGAGGGAAGAAATCAAAGCGCGCTTTTACTTTCGCCGTAAAACATTAATCACACTAATCATTAAAGCCACTAATAGATAGACTCGGCAGCTAACCAGCCCGCTGAAACCCCGATAATCGATACGCGGCCACCCAGCGTGCAAACAAAAAACCGACGGCGCGGACGGGAACAGGATAAACCTGACTCCATCCGGCATCAACGCGGCTTTATGCATTCCAGGGAAACGTCTGTTTATTGCGCGGGAGCGAGACAATATCGTCTTAAATCGTGGCACCTGGGGAATTTATGTCTACGCTAAAATAAGTAAGTAAAATTTACCAATAACTCCCTAAGAGCACCGAAACATGACGCCGCCAATTCCGTACATGCAGATCCTTTCGCCACCAGCTCGCTCCCCCGGCGCCGACAGCCAGCCAAAACCTGACAAGGCGCAATGACCGCCGACATATCGCCCGCCAACAAACCAACGCCCGGAACCAGCAGACTACACCAAGAGGAGTATTTTATGTCTGAAAAGGAAATCTGCCCGCTTAGTAGCGCCCAACAGGAAGTCTATCTCGCTATCGCCCAGGAAGGCGGCAACAAAAATTATCATCTATGCAACGTGATTGAATTCAAAGGCCAATTCCAACCGTCCCTGCTGAAACAGGCCGTTAACGCCGTTTGCCGACAGACCGAAGCGCTGTGCGCCACCTTTGCAACCGACCCCGACTCAGGACAATATACCCAGTACATTCTGCCCCGCCCGCAGGTATCGTTCTTCGAATGGCATGACGTTTCGGCCTCCCCCGCCCCTGAGCGCGCGTGCGACGCGCTGCTGAACCAGTTGCTCAACCAGGATATGGATCTTGCCCAGGCGCCGCTGGCTCGCTATCTGCTCGTCAAAATGGCGAAAAACGTCTACCGCATGATAGAGCTGGGCAGCCACCTTGTTATCGACGGCTGCGGCCACAGCGTGCTGTTTAGCAATATAGCCGATCATTACAGCCGGCTGCGGCAAGGAGAAACCGTCCCGCCGCTGCCGGCCTTGCCGCTGTATAGCGTCATCGAAGCGGAACGGGATTATCGTGAAAGCGACGCCTACGCCAAAGACCGGGCCTACTGGCGTGAATACTGCCTGAATATGCCGGACGCCACCCAACTGGTGCCGGGCGACGCGCCGCTGACCACATTGCACCGGCTGCGTAAAACTTTCTCCGGCGAAACGCTGAACCGTCTTCGCGCCCTGACGTCGGAACGCCGGCTTCGTTTTTCCAGCGTGCTGCTGGCGCTGTCCGCCACCTATCTGCACAAAATGACCGGACAGCAGGAACTGGCCGTAGGCATGCCGGTCGCCGCCCGTCAGGTCAAGGCGCTGCGCGCCATTCCGGCCATGGTGGCCAACATCCTGCCGCTGCATCTCTCCTTTACGGCGCAATCCACGGTGTTTTCGGTCGCCGAAAACGTACAGCGCCAGCTACGTCACCACCTGGTGCATCAGCGTTACCGCTCTGAAACCATGATCCGCGATCTCTATGCCGAACGCGGGCACAAACCGCTGTTCAACACGCTGCTTAATATCATCGCTTACCATCAACACAACGGCTTCGATGACTGCGACATGACGGCGCAGAATATGGCCTGCGGCCCGGCACGCCATCTGAACATCGATATTTTCGACCGCAACAGCGACGGTCACCTGGAAATCTGCTTCGACGCCAATGCCGACCTGTATACGCCGCAGGCGCTGGAGCTGCACTACCAGCGGCTAATCCTGCTGCTGGAACATTTCGTGGACATGCCCGACGCGCCGGCGACCGATTACGACCTGCTCCTGCCCGCCGAGCGCGCACGTTTCTACCCCTTGCCGGCAGCGGCCGCGCCGCAGCCGATATTTCCCGCCGCTTTCGCCGCGACCGTGCGGGCCCATGGCGACGGCGCGGCGCTGCTTCAGGGCGATCGCTCGCTCAGCTACGCTCGGTTGGATAACCATGCCGACCGTCTGGCCTGCCGGCTGCGGACGCTCGGCGTGCGCCCCGGCGACGACGTGGCGGTGGTGACGTCGCGCAGCATCGAATGGGTGACGGCGGCGGTGGCGTTATTCAAGCTGGGCGCCTGCTACGTGCCGATCGTTCCGGACCTGCCGCAGGCGCGCATCGACTATATCTTGCACGATGCCGACCCGGCGCTGCTGATTATTACCGCCGACAGCGATATCGCCACCGCCTTCCCGGCGGAAAAACAGTTGCGTTTAACCGCGGATATGCTGGCAGGACTGCCGCCCGCCGACGGCCCTGCGGTCGGCTTCGATCCGGCTACGCCGGCCTATCTGATCTATACCTCCGGCTCCACCGGCAAGCCCAAAGGCGTCGAGGTGACGCATCGCAACCTTGTTCCTATCGCACGCACGGTTATTGAGGCGACCGGGTTGCAGCCGGGCAAACGTGTGCTGCAATTCATCGCCGCGGGCTTCGATATGTCGATGCTGGAAATCATGCCGACGCTGCTGGCCGGCGCGACGCTGGTACTGACCGACAAGCTCGCCGCCACGCCCGGCAAGCCGCTGGCAACGCTGGTGCGTCGCGAAAATATTCACCACCTGACGCTGACGCCCAGCCTGCTGGCCTGCCAGCAGACGGAGGACTTACCGCGGGGCACCGTACTGCTTCTGGGCGGCGAACCCTGTTCCCCGGCGCTACTGGCGCGTTTCTCCCACTGTCGTCTGCTGAACGTCTACGGGCCGACGGAAACCTCATTCGCCACCTCGATCAACGCACGCTTCGGCGCCGGCGATCTCTCTATCGGAGCGGCCACCGCCAACACCCGGCTGTACGTTGTGGATCAGCAGCAGCGTCTGCTGCCGCCCGGCAGCTGGGGGGAACTGTGTATCGGCGGCCCCGGCGTGGCCAGAGGCTATCGCAATCGTCCGGATCTGACGGCCAAGGGCTTTGTGCCCGATCTGCTGGACGCGAGCGGCACCATGTACCGTTCCGGCGATAACGTTTTCTTCGACCACCTGGGACGTATCTACTATCAGGGGCGCAAGGACGGCCAGATCAAGCTGCGCGGCCTGCGCATCGAACTGGATGAAATCAAGAACGCGCTGCTTGACTGCTGCGGCGTGGAGGACGCCGTGGCGATGCTGCGTAACCTTGCTCACGGCCCGGTCATCGTCGCCTATGTCGCCAACCGGGAGAGGGCGCTGGATAGCGACAGTCTGAAACAGGCCCTCGGCCGCCAACTGCCGCGGCATATGGTTCCAGGCATCATTATGGTGGTGCCGTCTTTCCCGCTGACGCCCAACGGCAAGCTGGCTATCGGCGAACTGCCGCCGCCCGTTCTGCACAACGACGGCGAACGGATCCCGCCCGCTACGCCGCAGGAGGAGACCATGTGCCGGCTGTTCGAATCGCTGCTGGAATGCGGACCGGTGTACGCCAATCAGAATTTCTTCGCGCTGGGAGGGCACTCGCTGCTGGGCCTGCAATTGATCAATCGCGTCAGGGAGGAGTTCGGCGTTGCGCTGAGCATCTCCGACTTTCTGACCTCCCCCACGCCGCGCCAGCTGGTGCAGCGCCTGAAACCCTCCGAGGGCTTCAGCGATCCGTTCGGCGCGGTGCTGCCTCTGCGCACCGAGGGCGATCGTCCGCCGCTGTTCTGCATTCACCCGGGCGGCGGTATCGCCTGGTCCTTCGCCGGCCTGCTGCCCTTTCTGCCGCAAGACCAGCCGGTATACGCCATCCAGTCACCCATCCTGCGCGATCCGCACCGGGTGGTCCATTCGCTGGACGAGTTGGCGAAAGAGTATCTGCAGCATATCCGCGCCATCCAGCCGCAAGGGCCGTACCACCTGACCGGCTGGTCCGTGGGCGGCAATCTGGCGCTGCGGATGGCGGCCATGCTGCAGGCCGCCGGGCAGCAGGTAAATTTCCTGAGCATGTTTGACAGCTACCCGCTGCAAAACGGCCCGGACTCGCTGAAAGTGGACGACGCCACCATCATCACCCGTATGACCAGGGCCATCGCCGGCGTGACGCGCAGCGACATGAAAGGACTGAAAAACGCCATGCAGGGCGTACTGGGCGACGGCGAGATCGGCGAAGACTTCCTCACCCGCCTGATAGACGACGCCAAGCTGATGCTGAAACTGCTGACCGAATGCCGCTACACCCCCTATGACGGCGACGTGGTTTTTATCCGCGCCACTTCCGACGTTCTGCGGGCGCAAGATCAGCAGCCTGAGCTATGGCTGCCCTACGTAACGGGAGAGTTTATCCAGTACAGCGTGGAGGCGCCGCACGAATGCATGCTGCAACGCCAGTATCTGCAACAGTTTGGCCGGCAATTCGCCACGGAGCTGCTCAAGCGGCAACATTGCGCCGTGTTAGAGAGCGAGCATAAACAGGCCTGCTGAAAGCCACTGCCGGTAAAGCGCAGACGGCGCGTTACGCTTTCCCGGCCCCCGCGGGGGCCGCAGCGATCCGTCCTGGTTTAGCGCTCGAACTGCTCCAGCCCGACCAGTCCGCTCCTGGCGAGCCGGTGCCGCTGCACCGCGGCCATCACCGCCGCCACCTGGCGGTAGATGGCCGCCCGATCCGCCCGGATATGCAACTCCGGTTGCCGCGCCTGCGCCGCCGCAAGCCGCAGTTTCTGCTCCAGCGCATCCAGCGTTACCGTCTCATCGTCCCAGAGAATGGCGTTGTCCGCCGCGATGCTGATGCGCACGACCTGCGGCTCGTCCTCCGGCGGCGGGGGATTGTGCCGCGCCGTCGGCAGGTTCAGATCCACCGAGTGCAGTTGCGCCGGGATGGTGATGATTAGCATGATCAACAGCACCAGCATTACGTCGATCAGCGGCGTAGTGTTGATCTCCATCATCACCTGCGGCTGCGCCTGCTTTTTTCCTCTCTTGAGCGCCATCGTTTACCTCAGTGCTTCGCCTGCGGCTCGGTGATAAAGCTCAGCTTGCGGATGCCCGCACGCTGCGCCGCCAGCACCACCCTGCCCACCGGTTCATAGCTGGCCGCTTCGTCGCCATGAATGTGGATGGCGGGCTGCGGCTCGCGTTGCGAAATGTCCTTGAGCCGCGCCAGCAGCGCCTCCTGCCCGGCCAGCGGCTGGGCGTTCCAGTACAGCGCGCCGTCTCCGGCGACCGCAAGGTTGACGTTCTCCGGCGCGGTCTCGCGCGGCTGGTTATTCAGCTTCGGCAGCGCCACCGGCACGGTATGCGTCGCCACCGGAATGGTGATCAGGAAGATAATCAGCAGCACCAGCATCACATCCACCAGCGGCGTGGTGTTGATGGCCGCAACGAGATCGTTCGCGCTCTCCCGGCCGACGTTGATCGCCATGTCAGCGTCCTCCCAGGCTGGCCGCCGACCGGCCGCCCAGCAGCACGGTATGCAGTTCGCTGCCGAAGCTGCGCACGTCGTCGAGCGCGGCCTTGTTGCGCCGCACCAGCCAGTTGTAGCCGAGTACGGCGGGCACGGCCACCGCCAGGCCGATGGCGGTCATGATCAGCGCCTCGCCCACCGGGCCCGCGACTTTGTCGATACTGGCCTGGCCGGCGATACCGATGGCGGTGAGCGCATGGTAGATGCCCCAGACGGTGCCAAACAGGCCGATGAACGGGGCGGTGGAGCCAACCGTGGCCAGCACGGCCAGACCGCCCTGCAGACGCTCGCCTACGGCGTCGACGGCCTCGCCGATGGATTGGCTCAGCCAGGTGTTGCGGTCCACCTGCCCGGTGAGTTCGCCCGCATACTGGCGCTGGGCGATAAGACCGGCATCGGCGACGAAGCGGAATTCGCTGCCGCGCTTGAGCTGCGCGCTGGCCTGGTGCAGGTCGTCCTGCCGCCAGAAGCTGCGTGCGACCTGAAGGGAGCGGCGGCGCAGACGGCTTTGTTCGATAAGCTTGACGACGATGACGTACCAGCTTGCCGCCGACATCAGCGCCAGGATCAGCAGAGTGCCGCTGGATACCCAGTCGCCCTGCTGCCAAATGGCCTTGATGCCGTAAGGATTGCCGGTTTCGACCGGCTGCGGGCCTGGAAACGTGGCGGAATCCGCGGCGGCCGGAGGTTCGGGTCGCGCGGCCGCGCCCGGCGATGCGTCGGCGGCGCTTGATGCGCTTGGTATCGCCGGGGTGGCTGGCTCAGGCGCGGCGCCGTTTGCTGCCCGTTCGGCCGGCGCGGCGCTCTCCTGCGCCAGGGCGCCGCCGCCCAGCGGGGCGATCAGCCCGCTCAGGACCAGCAGCGCGGCCAGCAGGCGATAGGTCAAAGATGTAGGCATAGGGTTCTCCATGTCGGAAATAGGGCGGTGAATGCGCTAACAAGGCCGGGCGCTCAGTTAAGGGTAAATTCAAACGGCACGCTTACCCGCACCGCCGACCTCTGGCCGACGCACTGGAAGCGCCGCACGGCCTGTAGCACGACGTCGTTGAAGACGGCGTCGCTGGAACTGGCGATGCGCACGCTCTCGATGGCGCCGCCGGCGCTGACGGTGAACTCGGCGACAACCTGCCCTTCCAGCCCCCGGCGCACGGCCCGGCTGGGATAGGGGACGCTGGAGCGTACGCGGATATGGTTGGGACAGGCCATGCCGATGGCCACGGTGGGCGCCTGCGCGGGCGCCGCGACCGGTCTGGGCGGCGCCGATTGCACGGCGACGATGGCCGGTGCGGCCGGAGCGGCCGCGGCCACCTCGGGCGGCGGCACGTAGGCCGGCCTGGGGCGCGGCGGTTTGGCCGGCGGCGGCGCGGGTGGCTCCGGTTCCGGCGGTGGCGGCGGCTCCGGCGGCGGCGGTTCTTCCACAACCACCGGTTTGGGCTCTTCGAGCAGCGCCACCTCCAGCGGTTCTTTGAAAACCTGATCGACCGCCTTGCGCGCCAGACCGTTGAGCAGCGCCCAACCCAGCACGAGATGCAGCGCTACCACGAACGCCAGACCGGGCAGGCGTTCACTCAGACGCTTGGCGGGAAGTTTGCGCGTCATACGGTTTCAGACCAGTTCCTTGGTGAGGCGCACCAGCGGAAAGATCCCGGTTTGCGTCACCGTCCCGTCCGTGACGTAGCCCTGCTTCAGGTAAAAGTCCCGCACCTCCAGCTTGCCGGTGACGAGCGCCCGGCGCAGGCCGCGCTCGTAAGCCCATGCCTCCAGCGCCCCCATCAGCAGGCGGCCGATCCCCTGCCCCTGGCGGTCGGCCGCGACGGTGATGCGTTCGAACTTGGCCTGGCCTTCATAATGGCGCAGGCGGCCGGTGGCCACCGGGACCGGGCCGTCCATAAGCAACAGGTAATCGACCTGCTCTCCCGGCTTTTCATCGATTTCCCCCGCCAGCGGAATAGCCAGGCTCAAGGCAACCTGGATGCGCAGATAATGCACCGCGGCCAGTTGCCAGGTCTCTGTGACGCGAATGATCTCCATAACGCTCCCCTCTATCAGTGTTGTTCCGCGGCAAGACGCCGCAGCACGGCGAAAACGCGGCGGTTCTCCTCGTCGTTGCCGATGGTGACGCGGATCCACTGCGGCAGTCCGCTTTCGCGGCCCGAACGCAGTACGATGCCGGCCTCCAGGAATTGCTGCGCCGCCTCGTCGCCGTCGCGGCCGAGATTGATCATCAGGAAATTGGCGAAGCTGGGTATATAGCCCAGGCCCAGCGAGTCGCAGCAGGCGTAGTAGTCGCTGAGCCCCTGCCGTACGGCGGCGACCGAACGGGCGAGAAATTCTTCGTCGTCCAACGCGGCGGCGGCGGCGATCTGCGCGAGATGGTTCACATTGGGCGGGGTCTTGACCTTGTGCAACAGACCTATCGTGCGCGCGGCGGCGACCGCGTAGCCGATGCGCAAACCGGCCAGGCCATAGGCTTTGGAGAAGGTACGCAGCACGATCAGGTTGGCATGCCGGCGTGTGAGTTCGATGCCGTCCGGGAAGTCCTGCGCCGCGGCGTACTCGCCATAGGCTTCGTCGAGCACCACGGCGACGTCCGGCGGCACCCGTTCGAGAAAGGCCCGCAGCTCGCCGCCGGCCACGACGGTGCCCATCGGGTTATGGGGATTGCACAGCCAGACCAGTCGCGTGCGCGGGCCGATGGCCGCCGCGACCGCGTCGAGGTCGATGGCGTAATCCCGCAGGGGAACCGCGACGATACGGCCGCCGCTCACTATGCTGGCGATGTTGTACCAGCCGAAGGAGGGCTCCGGAATGACCACCTCGTCGTTTTTGCCGACGAATACCGCGCCGATCAGCGACAGGATCTCGAAGATGCCGTTGCCGAACAGCAACCGATCCGGTTCGAGATCGTGGCGGCGCGCCAGCTTATGCCGCAACGCGCTACAGAAGCTGTCCGGATAGCGGGAGGCTTCGCCGAGCGCCGCCGCCAGCGCCTGGGCCACGCGCGGCGAGTAGCCCAGGCTGTTCTCGTTAAGCGCCAGATTGGTCAGCCTGCCGCGGGCGTCGGGCTCGTAGGGCGCGCCTGGCGGATGGAATCCACGGATGGTATCCAGAACGGGCCGGTGTTTAATGCTGCTCATAAGGTCTCCTATTTATTGTTTACGCCACGACCGGCTCGCCCCAGCGCCACAGGCCGGCCGTGCCGGCGGCCCCCGGCCCCGAACTCAGCGCCGCGCCGCGCAGCAGCTCGCGTCCATGCGGCGCCAGCCAGGGCGCCAGCGGGTCTTCGTCCGGCGTGATTTCTTCACTAAAACCGCGCCGGTACTTGCCGTTTTCCTTCGGCAGCAGCCCCAGACTGATCTGCTCGCGTTCGTCGATAAAGCCGGGCGTCTGGAACAGATCGCGCGCATAGGCCCACAGGTGGGGAAAATCGGTGATGCGTTTGACGGGGCCGAGTTCGGCTGGGAAATTCGGCCGATAGTTGGTATCGAAAGACGCCAGGGTCACGAACAGGCGGACGTCGGCGTCGGTCAACTGCTCGCCGAACAGATAGCGTCGGCTTTGCAGGCGGAAGTCCAGATCGGCCAGGCGGGCCTCGAACACCGTTTTGGCCGCCGCCGCGGCGCCGGAGGAGGTGGCGAACAGCACCTTGTAGGGGCCATTGTTGACGTCGTCGAATATCTGTTGGTTGAGCAGGTCGATCTGCGGACGCAAAGCCTGCGGATAGAGGTCCGGCGCGCCCCGGCGATGCAGCGGCGTCCAGGCGGTCGCCAGATCTATGCTCAGCGTGTGATAATCGTTGGCCGCCACGCGCCCGGTCGCCGTCTCCACCAGGGCCGGCACCGTGCCTCGCCGGTCGTAGCCCGGCCGGGCGCGCCGGTACAGTTCATTGAGGCGCGCCACCTTGAACACCGCGTCCACCCCGCCGGGCTGGCCGTCGAACTCCCAGCCGTCCTCGCCCCGCGTCGTTACGTAGCCGACCGAAATCGCCTGTTCCAGTCCCAGCAGGCGGCGCACGATCAGCTGACGGCGCGACCAGCCGCAGCCGGTGGAGACGATCAGGCGATAGCGCCCGGCCTCGACCGGCAGTTGTCCCGGCCGCCGGCCGAAGCGCTGCGTAAAGACGTTGCTCTGTCGCACAAAGGCGCCGTCGTGGCTCTGTTCGACGGTTTTTTCCGGAAATATCGTTGTCATGTCACTCTCTCAGTCAATATGGAATGGATGTTTGATGGCGCTCAGAATCGGTAGGCCAGGCTGACGCCGAAGGTGCGCGGATCGCCGTAGCCGGTCGGGTAGTGGCCGTTGGTTGCGTCGGTGCCTCCCTGATAGAGCATGGCCTGATTCTTGTAGCGCCTGTCGGTCACGTTGTTGACGTAGGCGCCGACGGTGACGCGATCGCCCGGCAGCGTATAGCTGGCGTGGACGCTGCCCAGCCAGTACGCCTGCTGCAGCGCGTAAAGGTCGCTGTCGTTGGTAACGTTGAAGTGATGCTTGCTGGTGTAGCTCCAGTCGGTGCCGAGCGCCAGCGTGCCGCCGGCCAGCGCCGTGCGGTAGTCGACGCCGAGCAGCGCGGTCGTCTGCGGCACGCGGGCGAAGCCGTAGCCCTTGTAGTTCCTGCCGCCGGCCAGCAGTTCGTCGAACTCGGTGCGCAGCCGGCTCAGGTTGGCGCGCAGGCGCAGCGATTCGGTGAGCTGGAAGGCGGCTTCGAGTTCGATTCCGTCGACCTTGCCGGAACCGGCGTTCATCAGCGTGGGATAGAAAATGTTGTTCAGCACCTGGTTCACCACCAGCTGCATGTTTTGATAGTCATAATGGTACGCCGCGGCGTTGACAACCAGACGCTGGTTCAGCCAGGTGCTTTTGTAGCCGATTTCATACGATTTCAGCTTCTCCGGATCGACGACCGAGAATTGCGATACGCCCGACACGCCGTTGGGGGTGATGTAAGTGTTGTAGTTGCCGGAACGGAAGCCGCTGGCGTGGCGGAAATAAACCAGCTGGTTGTCGTCGATCTGGTACTCGGGGGTGATGTCATAGCCGAAGTTGGACCAGCTTTTTTTGATGCGGCCGTCGGTCGAATAGTAGGTCGCCAGCCCGGCATTCTCCAGCGCGCCCGGCGACCACCATTTGCCGTTGACGACGTAGGGCGAGGCGCCGGTGGCGTATAGCGTCGTCAGGTCGATGCCGCTTTTTTCGTAGGTATGGCGCAGGCCGCCGCTAAGTTTGAACCGTTCGGTGAACTGAAAGCCGACGCTGCCGAACAGCGCGGCGCTGGTGGTGTCCTGCTCGAAGCTGGTGGTGTTGAAGGACTGGGTGGCGGCATCGCCGGTGAGCTTGCCGCCCGCGCCGTAGGATTCGTTGTCGTCGCGGAACAGGTAGGTCCCGGCGATCCAGGTAAAACGCTCCTCCGGCGGCGAAACCAGACGAAACTCCTGGCTGCGCTGCGTCACTTCGTTGCGCGAGTAGGAGCGGGCGCTGCCGCCGGTCGCATACTCGTAGGGCGTGTAGTCGCCCTCCACCAGCCCGCTGCGCCGGCCGTGGTCGATCGCCGTCACCGAGGTCAGCGTATAGCCGCCGAGGTCCCAGTTAAAGGCGAGGCTGGCGCCTTCGGTTTCGACCTTGAGCGGCAGGTCGAAATTGTAGGCGACATGCTTGCGGTCGCCGCTGCCGTTGCCGATCGGGGCGACGTAGCCATTGACGTCCGGCGCGCCGTTGCGGGTAACCGAATACCAGGGATTCTGCGTGCCGTCGAGCCGGCGAACGTGCACATTGAGCAGGGCGTCGAGTTCGGGTGAGATAAGCGCCAGCAACTGGAAGCGTCCGGCAATATCTTCATAGTCGCCGACGTCGTTGCCGGTGGTGGTGTTCTTGGCCAGCCCGCCGCGCTCCTCGTAATGCAACGCGGCCCGGCCGGCCAGAACGTCGTCCTTGAGCGCTCCCCCGACGGCGCCCTGGAACAGTCTGGAATCCAGGTTGCCGAACTGTAGCTTTGCATTGCCGTCGGTCTCGAAAGACGGCTTGCGCGAGATAAAGTGGAAAGCGCCGCCGGTGGTGTTCTTGCCCCACAGGGTGCCCTGCGGGCCGCGCAGCACCTCGACCCGCTGCAGGTCGAACAGCGGCGTGCCGGTAAACAGATTGTTGTTGTAATACACTTCGTCGGCATAGAAGCCGATCGGATTCACCGTATTATTGGTGGCCTCGTTGGAGCCCACGCCGCGGATGAAGAAGCGCGGACGGGCGCGGCTTTCGGTGTTCCAGCCCTGCGCGCCGGGGATGAACTTGGCGACGTCCTTGGTGGTCCGCAGACCGCCCTCCTCGATCTCCTCGCTGCTGACCACGCTGATCGCCGCGGGAACCTTCTGCAGGCTCTCGGCACGCCGGGGCGCGGTGACGATCACCGGGGCGAGCTGTTGTTCACTCTGCTCGGTTTCCTGCGCCGGCGCGGCGGCGGATAAGGCGGCGAAGAGTCCGCCGGCGACAAGGGCCGCACCGGATGTTTTTTTATGACGAGCGTCCTGGCCGCCGCAAGCGGCGTTAAAAAACACTCCTGACGTTTTTTTATGACGAACGGTTCGGGGCTGATGCTGCATAGCGTCCTCCGGGAATCTCTACGTTGGTGAAAGTGGGTGAAATTGTTTCGGCGCCGGCAAACCGGCAAAAGCGGCGGCAATGCCGCCCGTCAGGCAGGCTCCCGCGTACTGCGACCGAGCCAGATGGCGAGAATGATCCACAGCAGTCCGGCGATGGCGTACCCGGCCGGCGCCACGAATACCGCCACCGCCAGGGTATGGACGTCGGACAGGCGCCCGACCAGCTCCGGGCCGACGATGCCGGCGATGCCCGTGGTCAGCACGATGGACCACGCGGTGGCGCTGTTGCGCAGATAAGGCGGCACCGTTTCGACGATCAGCGTCGTCAGGGTGCCGGCGCTAAAGCCGAAGAGAGCGATCCCGGCGGCGATGCCGGCCCGGGTGAGCGTCAGATCACGGCTGCCGTAGGCGGTGGCGAAGGCCGCGCAGGCCAGCAGCGAGGTGGTCGCCAGAAAGGCGGGAAAGCCCCAGCGGAAAGACCGCAGCGCCACGCTGGAGAAATAGCCGCCGATCAGGCCCACCGGCAAGGTATAGAGCAGAACCTGGGCGAGAAAGTCGGAAGCCTGCTGGTTGCCGAGTTCAAAGACGCGATGCAGATAGGCCGGGATCCAGATCTGCACCGACATGGCGATAAAGAAGAACAGCAGCGCCAGCGAATGCAGGATGTAGCCGGGATAGCGGAAGACGGCCAGACTCTCGCGCACGCCGGGTTTGACGGCGACCAGAGGCGTGCCGCCGACGTCGTCGTGCGCGCCGATGGCCGGCTCTTTGACCCACAGCAGCAGCACCGCAAGCAATAATCCGGGCAGCCCGGCGACAAAAAAGGCGGTGCGCCAGCCGTATTCGGTCGCCAGCCAGCCGCCGAGCGCCAGCGCGGCGGCCGTGCCGACCTTGTTCTTCAGCATGTACAGCGAGAACACCAGATTGCGCCAGCGCGGACGATAGAGATCGGCCAGCCAGCTCGGAGCAAGCGAGTTATAGGCCGCCTCGCCGAAACCGGTGGCGACGCGCCAGAACAGCAGGCCGAGAAAACCGACGGCAAAGCCGGTGGCGATTGACGATACGCTCCAGATGGCGACCCCGGTCAGCAGCACGGCTTTGCGCCCGAATCGATTGGCCAGCACGCCGAAGATCGGCGCGCCGATAAGTCCCGCCAGCGTAAACATCGAGGACAGGCGCCCAATCTGTTCGTCGGTGAAGCCGAACTCCGCTTTGATCGGCGTCAGCAGCGAGGCGATGATCATTGAGTCCAGCACACAGACGATGCCCAGCAGCCAAATCAGGGTCAGTTGCACATGGCTGCCGTTTTGCCAGCGCCCGGCAACCGGCAGCCCGGCATCGAAAGAGTCGGTCAGCGTTTTTTCCTGCGGGATGGTCATGGCGAATGGTTTCCTCGGTTGGCCGACGGCGCGGTTCGCGACGGCTGAAAGGGATGTCATAAGATGCGCTCGCGGCGTATCCGGATTAGGGACTATTATTCGATGCGGGGCTGGGGGACCAGAAGGACAATCCGTGTCATGTATATATAAATATTGTATTAATTTAGATATTTTATCGGCTTGTCATCAGCCGCTGGGCTGGCATAGATTCAGATTTCCCTATCGCTGATAAAAGGACATGCAGGGAAATGAACCGAGCCATAAGATATCCGCCGCCGGACAATTCGTGCCAGTCCCACAGCATGCCTTTCATCGCCGCGGAGAGGGAGCGCGGCGCCGGATCGCCGTCCACCACCGCGAGTTCGCGCTGTATCGGCATGCACGACCGGGAATTCACGCTGTTTCAGGTGTCCGGCCTGCTGCTGACGGCGCAGGAGCAAAATAGTACGCAAGGGCTGCAACGGGATCTCGGCATCGACCTGATACGGGGAGAGTGGCCCGCCGCGACCGTCTCCTATATGGAAATGCGACAGGTTTTCGAACGTTTGTGGCTGTTCGGCGACCGGGCGGAACTGCTGTTCAACCATGCGTCGCGCATCAATTTCGCCAGTTTCGGCACCTCCGGCATGG
This sequence comes from Brenneria tiliae, assembly GCF_023347575.1. Lineage (NCBI taxonomy): Bacteria > Pseudomonadati > Pseudomonadota > Gammaproteobacteria > Enterobacterales > Pectobacteriaceae > Brenneria > Brenneria tiliae. Next base: position 198,241 of record NZ_JAKPCB010000098.1, read on the forward strand.
CGGCAATGGCGCTGCGCGACCGCAAAGCCGGCATCCGCTTTCGCGCCGGTCATTCCCGCACGCCCTGGAACGCGGTACCGGAAAACGGGCACGACGGCGGTATGAGCCTGCTGCATATTCCCAAGTTCTACGATCCCGAATTTCGCGCGGCGTTCGAACACTTCCATTTCGTTAATTGCTTCGCCGTCGCCCGTTCCGGGTCGCCGGGCATCCGCATCGCCGATGCGGTGCGCTTCACCCGTTCCTGCGGTATTTCCAGGTCGGCGCTGGAGCATTATTTCGGCTGTCCGGTCTATTTCGATCAGGATATCGCCCAAATCGAATTCAGCCGGCGCTGGCTCGACCATCCCGTACCCTTTATCGAGAGCGGCCTGCGCAGCAGGCTGGCGCGGATGCTTGAAGAGGTGCTGGCCGGGGAGACGACGCTGCGCAGGCAGAGTATTCTCCAGTTTCTGGGGGCGCATCTGGACGAAATCAGGTCGTCCGAGGATTTGGCGCGGCTGCTGGGCATCAGCCGCCGTACGCTGGCGCGCATCCTCGATCGCGAAGGCGTCAACTACTCCGTTCTGTCGCGCGAGGTGCGCCTGACCGAGGCCCGCCGCATGTTGCGGCACGGGATGAGTATCCCGACGATCGCCGAAAACCTGGGGTTTGCCGATGAACGCAGCTTCCGGCGGGCCTTTCTCCGCTGGGGAGGGACCAGCCCTTCCGAATACCGCCGCAGCAGCGAACAGGTCGGCAGGGAGCGCGGCGGCCTGTAGTAGGTTGGGGTTAAACGCCCGGCGCCGGCGCCTTTACCTGTCACTAAAGCCAAGCAACGAAAAGCCGGCGTGCATAACCTGAACAGCCTAAAATGGCTCAAATCGAACGATTCGCACCATATTAAGGCGGTAATCATGCTCAGTTTTACGGCTAACCAGGCTAAAACCCAGTTTGGGGAATTGCTCACCAAAGCACAGCGTGAGCCGGTCAGCATCACAAAGAACGGCAAACCTTCCGTGGTGGTGATGTCCATTGATGATTATCAGGCTTATGAGGAGATCAAACTCCAGCAACTGCGTGACAGGCTTGCTCATTCCGTTGCGCAGGCCAATGCCGGTCTGGTGCACGATGGCGATGAGGTGTTTGATGCGCTGATGAAGGATCTCTGATGCCCCGTTATAAGCTGACCGACGATGCGCGGGAGGATGTGCGCGAAATAAAAAAGCATTCATTAAAACAATTTGGCTCAAGGGTGACGCGTGAATATCGGCTTGGAATGCAGATCTGTATGCAACGTCTGGCTGAAAACCGGCAAAGGGTCAGTGATAATATTGAAGCGCTTGATATTCAGGGATTGCGGTATTTCCCATACATGAACCATGCCATTTATTATCTGTTCGCCCCTCATGGCATTACGATCGTTGGCGTACTTCATCAAAGCCGTTTACCGAATATATTGCACCAGCGCAGACTTTAAATCGGCACGGAAAGCAGCGAAAACAAGTCCAGCGTATGCGCCAAAATATATACTCGCCAGCATGTTGATATAGGTTGAATCAGGTTGACGTCGGGAGAGTGGAAACAGAAAGGAAAGCGAGTAAATCCGTGGGGTTGAGATAAAAAAATAGACGTCCATCGACGTCTATTGATTCTGTATTGGTACCGAGGACGGGACTTGAACCCGTAAGCCCAATCGGGCACTACCACCTCAAGGTAGCGTGTCTACCAATTCCACCACCTCGGCATCACAATAACTACTATGCAACAGCAATGACCGGCACTGCTGTCAAAACTTTTTACAACGATTACCTTGGAATATCGCTTGCAGGTGCCGAAGGCGCGGCAGGCGTGGTGCTCTGCTCCGCTTTCTCAGGCTGGCTCAGGTTATCCCATGCCCCGCCGCCTCGGTTACTACTCTGCAGCGAACTCATGTTACCCAGCACCAGACTGATAATGAAGAACAGCGTCGCCAATACCGCCGTCATGCGAGTCATGAAATTCCCGGAGCCGCTCGAACCGAACAAAGTGGCAGAAGCACCTGCTCCGAACGAGGCTCCCATATCAGCACCTTTACCTTGCTGCAGCATAATCAAGGCAACCAGCCCGATCGCTATCAACAGGAAAATCACTAAAAGAGCTTCGTACATAGTTGTACCTGTAACCGTTTTCCCCATCATTGATGGAGATTTTAAATTCTTGCGGCAACGCCGCGTGTAGTCCGCCGGGTCGAATGAATGCTCATCCCTTGCCAAGCGGGTCTGAATACTAACCAAAGGCTGTAGCGTACGCAAGGGTAATTTAGCCGCCGTTTACTGATTGAAGAAAAAAAGAGCGGCTTTCGCCATCCTCGCGCCGCCGGCGACGCTGAGCGGGTTTAACCGCCGTTAATCCACCGCTTTTACCGCGTCGGCGATGCGATTAGCCAGCTCAATCACCGTCGCCTCATTCTCGCCTTCGACCATAACGCGAATAAGCGGCTCGGTGCCTGATTTTCTCAGTAATACCCGCCCCCGTCCGGTCAGCTCCTGCTCCACTTCCTGGGTGATCTGTTGCACCCTTTTGTCCTCGAGCGGATCATTCTCACCCGAGAAACGGACGTTAACCAGAATTTGCGGGAATAGCTTCATGCCGCTGCACAAGTCATGCAGGCTCATATGGTTTCTGACTATCGCCGTAAGCACTTGCAAACCGGCGATAATGCCGTCGCCCGTGGTGGTTTTATCCAGCAGGATGACATGGCCGGAGTTTTCGGCGCCGATACGCCAGCCTTTCGCCTGCATGGTTTCCAATACATAGCGATCGCCGACTTTGGCGCGCGCAAACGGAATGCCCAACTGCTTCAATGCCAGCTCCAGGCCCATATTGCTCATCAGGGTTCCGACCGCGCCGCCGCGCAGCTGGCCCTGGCGTAAACCTTCGCGGGCGATGATATACAGGATCTGATCGCCATCGACTTTGTTGCCCAGGTGGTCGACCATGATTAGCCGGTCGCCGTCGCCGTCAAACGCCAGCCCGACATCGGCTTTTTCGGCCACCACGCGCGCCTGTAGCTGCCTGACGTCGGTCGCGCCGCACGCTTCATTGATGTTCATGCCGTCCGGCTCGCAGCCAATGGAAATCACGTTGGCGCCCAGTTCGCGCAATACGCTGGGAGCGATGTGATAGGTGGCGCCGTTCGCGCAGTCGACCACGATTTTCAGGCCGTTCAGGTTCAGCTCGCTGGGGAAGGTTCCCTTGCAGAACTCGATATAGCGCCCGGCGGCGTCGACAATACGGTTTGCCTTGCCCAGCTCCGCCGATTCCACGCACGTCAGCGGTTTTTCCAATTCGGCTTCAATCGCCTCTTCCACCTCATCGGGCAATTTGGTGCCGTCGATAGAGAAGAATTTAATACCGTTATCATAGTAAGGGTTGTGCGACGCGGAAATAACGATGCCGGCTTCCGCTCTGAAGGTGCGCGTCAGATACGCGACGGCCGGCGTCGGCATCGGACCGGTAAAAGAGGCGGACAACCCCGCCGCGGCCAGCCCGGCTTCTAACGCGGACTCCAGCATATAACCGGAAATGCGGGTGTCTTTGCCGATGATGATTTTACGCGAACCGTGTCGCGCCAGAACCTTGCCCGCGGCCCAACCCAGCTTCAGCACAAAATCGGGGGTTATCGGGCTGTCGCCCACCTTTCCCCGCACGCCGTCAGTGCCAAAATATTTACGGTTACTCATAATAGTTTTTATTCCTTCGCTGAAAGAGTGGCTTCCACAATGCGCATGGCGTCTACCGTTTCTTTTACGTCATGGACGCGAATAATTTGCGCGCCTTGCATCGCCGCGATCACCGCACAGGCCACGCTGCCCTGAACCCGCTGCGCGGGAGGGACCTTGAGCAGTTGTCCGATCATCGATTTTCTCGACATTCCGACCAGCAGGGGCAATCCGAAACGGTGTAATTCGCCCAGGCGTGCAAGAAGCTGGTAATTATGCGCCAGATTTTTACCAAATCCGAACCCGGGATCCAGCAAGAGACGACTTTTCGGAATATTACCGCTCACGCAGCGATCGATCTGCCGCTGTAAAAACGCCCCCACTTCCGCCATCAGGTCATCGTAGTGCGGGTTGTGCTGCATGGTTTTTGGCAATCCCTGCATATGCATCAGGCAAACCGGCAGCCCGGTCGCGGCGGCGGCGACCAAAGCCCCCGGCTCCTGCAGCGAGCGAATGTCGTTAATCAAGTGAGCGCCCGCTTGCGCCGCAGCCGTGATGACCTCTGGCTTGGAGGTATCGACGGAAATCCATACGTCAAAACGCCGGGCCAACGCCTCAACGACCGGGATCACGCGCTCCAGCTCCTCTTCCGTGCCGACGTCATCCGCCCCCGGGCGGGTTGACTCCCCGCCGATATCAATCAGCGTGGCGCCGGCGGCGATCATCTCCTGGGCATGAAACAGCGCCGCATCCAGCGTGTTATGTTTGCCGCCGTCGGAAAATGAATCGGGAGTGACGTTGAGAATGCCCATCACGTGGGGACAAGAAAGATCCAGGGTCGACCCTCTGGCGATCAGTTGCATGATTTTTCCCTCAAAATCGTTGCTCTCTCCTAAAACCTGTCCCGCCTATTCAGTAAAAAACCCCGGACAAGTCCGGGGTTTTACAGGAATAACAGCGGGCAATACTAAACACCGGCTTATTTTTGCTCGGACATGGTGCCACCCGGATTCGGCGTGTGGGGCTCATCAACCGGCGTCGGCGCCTTGGGCGAACCGCCATTACCTGAATTGCTATCTGACTTCTGTTCTTCCCAGCCCGCCGGCGGACGAACATCTTTACGCGACATCAAATCGTCAATCTGCGGCGCATCAATGGTTTCATACTTCATCAACGCATCTTTCATTGAATGCAGGATGTCCATGTTCGCCATCAGCAGCTCGCGCGCACGCTGGTAGTTGCGCTCAATCAGCGATTTCACTTCCTGATCGATGATACGCGCCGTTTCGTCGGACATATGTTTGGCCTTGGCGACGGAACGGCCCAGGAACACCTCGCCATCCTCTTCCGCATACAGCAGCGGACCGAGTTTTTCCGAGAAGCCCCACTGCGTAACCATGTTGCGCGCAATGGAGGTGGCGACCTTGATGTCATTCGACGCCCCGGTAGACACTTTTTCCACGCCGTAGATAATCTCTTCCGCCAGACGGCCGCCGTACAGGGTGGAAATCTGGCTTTCCAGCTTCTGACGGCTGGCGCTGATGGCATCCCCTTCCGGCAGGAAGAACGTCACGCCCAGCGCGCGGCCGCGCGGGATAATGGTCACTTTATGCACCGGATCGTGTTCCGGCACCAGGCGACCGATAATCGCATGGCCCGCTTCGTGATAGGCGGTGGACTCTTTCTGCTGTTCCGTCATCACCATGGAGCGGCGTTCCGCCCCCATCATGATCTTGTCTTTGGCTTTTTCAAACTCGACCATCGACACCACGCGCTTGTTGCCGCGCGCGGCGAACAGCGCCGCTTCGTTGACCAGGTTGGCCAAATCGGCGCCGGAGAAGCCCGGCGTACCGCGGGCGATAACCGATGCATCAATATCCGGGGAGAGCGGCACCCGGCGCATATGCACTTTCAGGATCTGCTCGCGGCCGCGCACATCCGGCAGCCCCACCACCACCTGGCGGTCAAAACGGCCGGGACGCAGCAATGCGGGGTCAAGCACGTCGGGACGGTTGGTGGCGGCGATCACGATAATGCCTTCATTGCCTTCAAAACCATCCATCTCAACCAGCATCTGGTTCAGGGTTTGTTCACGTTCGTCGTGTCCGCCGCCCAAACCGGCGCCGCGCTGACGGCCCACCGCATCGATTTCATCGATAAAGATGATACAGGGAGCGGCTTTCTTCGCCTGCTCAAACATGTCGCGCACGCGGGACGCGCCCACGCCGACAAACATTTCGACGAAGTCCGAACCGGAGATGGTGAAAAAGGGCACTTTCGCTTCGCCGGCAATCGCCTTGGCCAGCAGGGTTTTACCGGTCCCCGGCGGCCCGACCATCAGAATACCTTTCGGTATCTTGCCGCCCAGCTTCTGGAAACGGCTGGGTTCACGCAGATATTCGACCAGTTCGCTGACTTCTTCTTTCGCTTCGTCACAGCCGGCTACGTCGGCAAAGGTGGTTTTGATCTGATCTTCCGTCAGCATCCGCGCTTTGCTCTTGCCAAAGGACATGGCGCCTTTACCGCCGCCGCCCTGCATTTGACGCATAAAGAAGATCCAGACGCCGATCAGCAACAGCATCGGGAACCAGGAAATAAAGATTGAAGCCAGCAAGCTCGGCTCTTCCGGCGGCTCGCCAACCACTTTCACATTCTTCGTTAGCAGGTTATCCAGCAGCTTGGGATCGTTGACAGGAATATAAGTCGTGTATCGGTTGCTATCTTTTTTGATAACACTGATCTCACGCCCGTTAATACGTGCTTCGCGGACCTGATCCTGATTCACTTCAGTCAAGAAGGTTGAATAATCCACCCTACGGCCATTCGACTCGCTGGGCCCAAAGCTCTGGAAAACGGACATCAGCACAACTGCGATGACCAACCAGAGAATCAGGTTTTTCGCCATGTCACTCAAGGGATTAACCTCATATTACAACTGTGTTAAAAAACAGCGTTAGGGTACTACAGTTTGCGCCCTGTCGCTACGATATACACTTCACGCGACCTGGCACGCGAAGCGTCTGGCTTACGAATCTTGACCTTCGTAAACAGGGAGCGAATTTCCCGCAGGTATTCGTCAAAACCTTCTCCCTGAAACACTTTAACCAGAAAACTACCACCTGGCGCTAAGACATCCCGACACATATCAAGTGCTAACTCAACCAGATACATCGACTTCGGAATATCAACTGCTGGTGTACCGCTCATGTTCGGCGCCATGTCAGACATCACAACCTGAACCTTGTCGTCCCCCACCCTGTCAAGAAGGGCTTTAAGGACGACTTCATCACGAAAATCCCCTTGCAGGAAATCGACACCAACAATAGGATCCATCGGCAAAATATCACAGGCGATAATACGCCCCTTACCGCCAATCTGCGTCACCACATACTGCGACCAGCCGCCCGGGGCGGCGCCCAAATCAACCACCGTCATGCCGGGTTTAAACAGTTTGTCGCTCTGCTGTATTTCATCAAGTTTAAACCAAGCGCGGGAGCGGAGCCCCTTTTTCTGCGCCTGTAGCACATATTTATCGCTAAAGTGTTCCTGCAACCAGCGACTGGAGCTTGCAGAACGCTTTTTATTAGCCATCTATTTTCCAACTATTCTCTGTAAAGCGCTATCCGGTGAGCGGAAACGTCTCGCATACAGCCAATCCGTACGCCAAATTGGTTATAATGATGAGATGGCGGTAGAATGAACCGTTTTCAATCCCAACCTAAGCAAAAAAGACAATGAACCTAAGCAATAAACAAAAACAGCACCTAAAAGGTCTGGCCCATCCGTTAAAACCGGTCGTCATGCTGGGCAATAACGGCCTCACCGAAGGTGTTCTGGCTGAGATCGAACAAGCATTGGAACATCATGAACTGATCAAAGTGAAAGTCGCGTGTGAAGACCGCGAAACCAAGACTTTGATTGTTGACGCCATTATCCGCGAAACCGGAGCCGGTAACGTTCAGGTCATCGGCCACACGCTGGTGCTGTATCGTCCGGCGAAAGAACGTAAAATTGTGTTGCCACGATAACACTTTTTATTTCAGGATACGCAGTTTTAACGGAAAGGTGCCATGCCTGTCCGTTAGAGAAAAGGCCGCAAGCGGCCTTTTTCCTTTCTTTACAAACTTTGCTGTTTTAATCAGCAAAACAGCAACCTTTACAGATAGTCGACGCTGATGATTTCATACTCCACGTCACCGCCCGGCGTCTGGATCACCACAACGTCATCCGGCTCTTTACCGATAAGCCCGCGGGCGATGGGCGAGTTCACCGAAATCAGATTTTGCTTAAAATCAGCCTCGTCATCGCCAACGATGCGGTAAGTTTGTTCTTCTTCGGTATCCAGATTGATAACCTTGACGGTGGCGCCGAAAATGACGCGTCCGGTGGCGGACATTTTCGTCACGTCAATCACCTGCGCATTGGAAAGCTTGGCTTCAATATCGCGGATACGCCCTTCGCAAAAGCCCTGCTGTTCGCGCGCGGCGTGGTATTCGGCGTTTTCTTTCAGGTCGCCGTGCTCGCGGGCTTCAGCAATCGCGGTAATAATTTCAGGCCGGCGCACGCTCTTTAAAAAATCCAGCTCTTCGCGTAATTTTTCGGCGCCGCGCAACGTCATCGGAAATTGTTTCATAATTGTCTATACCTCTAAAAAAATCCGTACGACTCAAATAATCGTCATCCTGACGCGTTAATAATCAAATACGACGGAGTTCTACTCTATCTTTCAAACCGCCCGAACCTTGGCTTGCGGCGGCTTGAACTCTATGGGATGTACATGCCGGCGTTTGCGGCAATTAAACAAAAGTAACCAGCCCCGGAACAAATTTTCCAGGCCAGCTACGATTTTGCATTTTGATACGTATTTTAACCCAGAGTTCCATGGGGGTCATCGTTTACTTTAGACCTTATTGCGCCGTAGTATGACCACACGTTACCCTGTTGTTAGCTGAGATTATGCGTTTTTCATCGATTATTTCCGGACTTGCCTGCGCTTTTGTTCTGCATGCCAATGCAGCGACGGTTGAAGAACATACCCAGTATTTACCCGATGGCGCCAATCTGGCGCTGCTGGTGCAAAAGGTTGGCGCCACCACGCCGACAATGGCCTTTAACAGTCAACAGATGGCGCTGCCCGCCAGCACGCAAAAGGTACTGACCGCGCTGGCCGCACTCCTTCAGCTGGGTCCAGATTATCGTTTTATCACCACGATGGAAAGCCATGGTCCGGTGACGAGCGGCGTACTACGCGGCAATCTGATCGTGCGCTTCAGCGGCGACCCTACCCTGAAGCGCCAGCAAATACGCAATATGGTGCAGGAATTGAAAAAGCGCGGCGTGCGGGAAATCGCCGGGGATATCATGATCGACACCTCGGTTTTCGCCAGCCACGACAAGGCGCCCGGCTGGCCCTGGAACGATATGACGCAATGCTTCAGCGCCCCGCCGTCAGCGGCGATCGTCGACCGCAACTGTTTTTCCATTTCGCTCTACAGCGCGCCCAACGCCGGCGACAACGCGTTTATCCGCGTCGCGTCCTATTATCCGGTACAGATGATCAGCGAGGTCCGTACGCTGACCAAGGGCTCTCCCGACGCGCAATACTGCGAGCTGGACGTGATCCCCGGCGAGCTGAACCGCTTTACGCTCACCGGCTGCCTGCCGCAACGCGCCGAACCGCTGCCGCTGGCCTTTGCCATTCAGGACGGCGCCAGCTATGCCGGAGCGATCGTCAAAGACGAACTGTTGCAGGCCGATATCAAAATCTCCGGCAGCCTGCGCCGTCAGACGCAGCCCGGCCCCGCCGGCGGCGTGCTGGCGCAAACCCAGTCCGCGCCGCTGCGCGACCTGCTGACCGTGATGCTGAAGAAGTCCGACAATATGATCGCCGATACCGTTTTCCGCACCATCGGCCATGAACGCTTCAAGGTTCCCGGCACCTGGCGCGCCGGCGCCGATGCCGTCCGCCAGGTGTTGCGCCAGAAGGCCGGCGTCGATTTGGGCAACAGCATCGTTGTCGACGGCTCCGGCCTGTCCCGCCATAACCTGATATCGCCGGCGACCATGATGCAGGCGTTGCAGTATATCGCCCAGCACGACGGCGAACTCAATTATATTGAGATGTTGCCCCTCGCCGGGTACGACGGCACCTTACGCTATCGGGGCGGGCTGCATGAAGCAGGCGTCAACGGCAAGGTTTCCGCCAAAACCGGCGCGCTGCAAGGGGTTTATAATCTGGCCGGATTTATCACCACCGCCAGCGGCCAGCGCATGGCCTTCGTACAGTTTCTGTCCGGCTATGCCGTTCCCCCGGAAGATCAGCGTTCGCGCCGCGTTCCGCTGGTGCGTTTTGAAAGCCGCTTATACAAAGACATTTATCAGAACAACTGAATCGCAGCGCGAGTTTGATGGCCTCGCCCGCCATCAAACTCCGCCCGCCCGAATACCTGTCACTCTTTCTGCATCGCTATCGTCCGGCGGCGATAGCGCCCGGCGACCGCGCCCACCCGCTCGTCACGGGCAATCCAGCGGTAGCATCCCGCCGACAGCGCCGCGCCGATAAACCAGCTGAAGTTCGCCACCGCGTGCAGCGACGGAATAAAGCTGATGACCAGGCAAATCGCCACCGACGGCAACAGCGCCGAGATGGCCTTCGGATTGAAGCCCCCGCGATACCAGTAGCGGCCCTGCGGCGTGGCGTTGAACAGGTCGTCCACCGACACCCGGCCGCGTTTGATCAGATAAAAGTCCGCCAGCAGGATGCCGAACAGCGGGCCGATAAAAGATCCGAGCACATCCAGCGTGTAGTGGATCAGTTCGGGAGAATTAAACAGGTTCCACGGCGTCAACAGTACCGATCCCACCGCGGCAATCATGCCGCCGGTGCGGAAGCTGATGTTCTGCGGCGAACAGTTGGAAAAGTCAAAGGCGGGAGAAACGAAGTTCGCCACGATATTGATGCCGACGGTGGCGATAATCATGGTCAGCAGCCCGATCGCCACCGCCAGATCGCTGCCGACGTGGCTGACGGTTTCAATCGGATCGGTAATCATCTTGCCGAACAGCGATTGGGTGCCGGAAACAATCACCACCGTCACGATGGAGAACAGCAGGAAATTAAACGGCAGCCCCCAGCGGTTGCCGCGACGGATTTCCCCCATATTTTTGCCATAACGGGCGAAATCGCCAAAGTTCAGCAGCGGCCCGGAGAAGTAAGACACCACCAGCGCGGTCGCCGTCAGCATCTGGAACGCCTGTTCGCCGCCGCTCAGCTGTTTGCTGCTCAGCGTAAAGGAGATGCCGTCAAAACCGGTCTGGTATACAATCCAGCCGGCCAGCGCCAGCATCACCACATATACCGCCGGCCCGGCGATATCAATAAAGCGCTTGATGGCGCTCATGCCGTGCCAGAACACCATCGCCTGCAATAACCACATAATACCGAAGCACAGCCAGCCAAGCTGAGACAGCCCGAGCCAGGATACCTGGGTCATGGGCGTCAGCGCCGGCCAGAATTTCAGCGCCACCAGCATCAGCGCGTTAGCGGCCAGATAGGTTTGGATGCCGTACCAGGCAAAGGCGATCAATCCGCGGATCACCGCGGGAATATTGGCGCCAAAGACGCCGAAGGCCTGACGGCAAATGACCGCATAGGGCACGCCCGCCATCTGGCTGGGTTTGGCCACCAGATTGGCGCACAGCTGCACGATACAAATTCCCAGCAGCAAACACAGCAATACCTGCCAGCTGGCCAGTCCGAGAGTGAAAAAGCTGGCCGCCACCACGTACCCGCCCATACTGTGTACGTCGGACATCCAGAAAGAAAAGATGTTGTACCAGTTCCAGTTCTGATTACGCGTCGGGGCGAGATCGTCATTACACAGCCGCGGGCTGTAGTTTGCGTTGGCTTCGGATGCCGACGCCGCATCGATAGGTTGACTATTTGGCATGAAACCTGCTCCTCTGAATTTAACAAAGCAACCCTGTACACAATTCAGGTATTGCAGGATCCAGGCCAAATTAATCTTTTTGTATACAAAAACTATTTTTAATGTATACGATTTACAAATGCAGCGGCGTTTACCGGAGTAGGTAATGAAGAGTGAAATCGGTCTGAAAACGGCCTCCGACTTGAATGATAAAGACGAACCCATCTATCAGGCGTTGATGGCCGCCATCGTGGAACATCAGTTGCCGCCGGGCAGCAAGCTGCCGGAAGAGGCGCTTTCCGAGGTGTTCGGCGTGAGCCGTACCGGCATCCGTAAAGTGCTGCAACGCCTCGCGGCAGTGCAAATGATCACCCTGACGCCCAAACGTGGTGCGCAGGTCGCCACGCCCGGCGTGGAAGAGGCGCGGGATATTTTCCACACCCGGTCGCTGATTGAATGCGCCAATCTCCCGGCGGTTATCGCCCACTGCCAGTCAACGCATCTGGTGGCGCTGGAGAAGCTGAACCGGCAGGAACAGCAGGCGCATCACGACCTCGACGGCCCGGCGGCCATCCGCCTCTCCGCCGCCTTTCATATTCAGCTGCAGGCGATTTCCGGCAACCAGGTGCTGACGGAAATGGTCACCCGGCTGAGCCAGCGCTCTTCGCTGGTGGTCGCCGCCTATGGCGCTCCCTGGCAACAGGGCTGCCGCTGCGACGATCACGATCGGCTGATCGTTCTGTTGCGGGAAAAGGCGCTACAGCCGCTGACCGAGGCGCTGCGACACCACTTTGAACATATCCTCGCCACGCTGCATTTTGAGCGCAGCGGCGAAACGCTGCCGGATTTCGGCCGCCTGTTCGCCAATCTACGGGATCGTTAGCATGGAAAAACACCTTATCCAGGTCATCAACCCCAATACCAGCCTGCCGATGACCGAAACCATCGCCCGCGCGGCGCGGGCGGCCGCATCGCCGAACAGCGAGATCGTCGCGGTGTCGCCTGCCCAGGGCGTGCCCTCGATTGAAAGCCACTTTGACGAGGCCGTCGCCGCGGTCGGCGTGCTGGAACAGATCAAAGCCGGACGGGCGCAGGGCGTCAGCGGTCACGTTATCGCCTGCTTTGGCGATCCCGGTCTGCTTGCGGCGCGGGAACTGGCTCAGGGGCCGGTGGTCGGCATTGCGGAAGCGGCGATGCATATGGCCACGCTGGTCGCCACCCGCTTTTCCATCGTCACGACGCTGCCGCGTACCTTGATCATCGCCCGCCACCTGCTCAGGCAATATGGCTTCGAACACCACTGCGCGGCGCTGCACGCCATCGATCTGCCGGTGCTGGCGCTGGAAGACGGCAGCGGTTATGCACAGCAGAAAGTGCGCGAATATTGTATACAGGCAAAACGGCAGGACGGCAGCGGCGCCATTGTACTGGGCTGCGGCGGCATGGCCGATCTGGCGCGCGAACTGACGCACGAACTGCGTATGCCGGTGATTGACGGCGTAGGCGCCGCGGTGAAGATGGTCGAGTCGCTGCTGGCGCTGGGGTTGTCCACCAGTAAACACGGCGATTTGGCGTCGCCGCGCCGTAAAACGCTGACCGGCGCCTTTAGCTCTCTGAATCAGGACGATAATCATGAATAACCAGACGGCAGCGGAAACCTACGATTTTAACCGCGACTACCCGCGCGACCTGCGCGGCTATGCGGGCCAACCGCCCCATGCCGCCTGGCCGGGAGGCGCACGCATCGCCGTGCAGTTCGTGCTGAACTACGAAGAGGGCGCGGAGAATCACGTATTACACGGCGACGCCGGTTCCGAACAGTTTCTTTCCGATATCATCGGCGCCGCCAGCTACCCGGATCGCCATATGTCGATGGACTCGCTGTACGAATACGGTTCCCGCGCCGGCTTCTGGCGCATTCATAACGAATTCGTCAGGCGCGGTTTACCGCTGACGGTGTTCGGCGTCGCCATGGCGCTGGCGCGCCATCCGGAAATTGTGGCGGCGATAAAAACGGCCGGCTACGACGTGGTCAGCCACGGCTGGCGCTGGATCCACTATCAGGGCATGGATGAGGAAACCGAGCGCCGGCATATGCAAAAAGCGATAGATATCTTTGTCGACCTGTTCGGCCGCGCGCCGACCGGCTGGTATACCGGCCGCGACAGCCCCAACACCCGCAGGCTGGTGGTCGAACAGGGCGGCTTCAGCTATGACAGCGACTACTACGGCGACGACCTGCCCTTCTGGACCCGCGTTGCCTGCCGGGACGGCGGTCGCAAACCGCATCTGATTATTCCCTATACGCTGGAAACCAACGATATGCGTTTCGCCACGCCGCAGGGATTCAACACCGCGGAGCAGTTTTATACCTATCTGAAAGACAGTTTCGACGTGCTGTATGAAGAGGGGGAAAGCGTACCGAAAATGATGTCGGTCGGCATGCACTGCCGGCTATTGGGGCGCCCGGGACGTTTTCGCGCCCTGCAGCGTTTTCTGGATTATATCCAGCGGCATGAAAAGGTGTGGATCTGCACCCGTCAGGAGATCGCCGATCACTGGATCGCGCATCACCCCGCGCCCAAAAGCTGAGAGCGGGACCGACAAGGGCGTTTATTCCTGCGGCAAGGAATAAACGCCGGCTTGGTCAGCGATAACGATTAGCGCTGATAAACGGTTTCGACGCCTTCCTCGTCTTCGTCGTCCCAGTCATCATCCCAGTCGTCTTCAGCTTCGCTTTCCGCCGTCGCCAGCTGCTCGCGGTGATAGTCGTCCCACATAAATTCGACTTTCTCCGGCGCGCTCTCCTCGACGGCCATGGCTTTCGGCTGAACCTTGAGGAAGTTCATCACATCCCAGCACAGCGCGTTCACGCCTTCGCGGTTAGCGGCGGAAATCAGGTAATACTTCTCTTCCCAGCCCAGCGCCGCGGCGATTTCCTTGGCGCGCGCTGCGGCTTCGGCCTTATCCAGCAAATCGACTTTATTGAACACCAGCCAACGCGGTTTTTCAGCCAGCGCGGCGCTGTATTGCTGCAATTCATTGACGATCACCTTGGCGTTTTCCACCGGATCGGACTCATCGATCGGCGCCAGGTCGACCAGATGCAGCAGCACGCGGCAGCGCTCCAGGTGCTTCAGAAAACGAATGCCCAAACCGGCCCCGTCAGACGCCCCTTCAATCAATCCGGGGATATCGGCGACCACAAAGCTTTGCTCGCTGTCCATGCGCACCACGCCGAGGCTTGGCACCAGCGTGGTAAACGGATAATCCGCCACTTTCGGCTTGGCGGCCGAAACGGCGCGGATAAAGGTGGATTTACCGGCGTTGGGCAGCCCCAGCATGCCCACGTCCGCCAGCAGCAGCAGCTCCAGCATCAGTTCGCGCTCTTCGCCCGGCGTACCGTTGGTTTTCTGGCGCGGCGCGCGGTTGACGGAAGATTTAAAGCGGGAGTTGCCCAGTCCGTGCCAGCCGCCTTTGGCAACCATCAGTTTCTGCTGATGGCGCGTCATATCGCCCAGCACTTCGCCCGTTCCCTGATCCAGCACCCGGGTGCCGACGGGCACTTTGATGGTGATGTCTTTACCGCGTTTCCCGGTACAGTCACGGCTCTGCCCGTTTTGTCCGCGTTCCGCGCGGAAGGATTTTTCAAAACGGTAGTCAATCAGGGTATTCAGGTTTTCATCCGCCAGCAGATAGACGTCGCCGCCGTCGCCGCCGTCGCCGCCGTCAGGGCCGCCATTGGGAATATATTTTTCACGGCGGAAGCTTACGCAGCCATTACCGCCATCACCCGCCACCACCATAATGGTGGCTTCATCTACAAACTTCATGAATTCTCTCCGCGAAAAACCAATAGAGAATATCTACTTGTTTTAGGCTATTTATTGGTTCTTTTTGGCGCAACCTTTTGATTTTAAGGGTTGTGGCATCTTTTACCCGCCACCATTAAAAACCGACGCGCCAGAACCTGCTCCGGCAAGGGGGCGAATTGTACCCGCTTAGCGCAATATTTTCATCTGTATTAAAAATAAACAGTACAGATGGGATGTCAAAGCGGCCTGTCGCCGACCGCCGCTGTTCCCTATTATCTGATTGATCCGGACGCCGTAGCTATTTTGGCGCAATCACCGAAGCGGGATCCTTTCTGCCGGGGAAAAAACGGTGCCCGATAGCGGAAAACATGGCCCCCGCCACGACCACGAACGCCCCAGTATACCCCACGACATTCAGCGGCGGCGCGGCAAAAAACGTCGGCCAGGCCCATGCCAGCAAACTGGAAAAGAGCAAGGTGAATAACGGCGTCAGCGTAATCACCGCGCTTACCTGAGCCGCCTGCCAGCGCGCCATGGCCTCCGCCAGCGCGCCATAACCTATCAGCGTATTGACGCCGCAAAACAGCAGACAGATAAGCTGCCAGCCGTTGAGCTGTAGAATAACCGCCGGGCGGGCAAACGGCGTGATGGACAGCACGCAAAGCACATACAGCAGGAACAGAATCTGCTGTGACGTCAGGCGGCGTAACAGCACCTTCTGCGCCACGCCATAGGTCACCCACACCGCGGCGGCGCACACGCCCAGCAGCACCCCCAGGGTGTAATCGGTGAGGCGGGTGAAAATTTCAATCAGGCTGGCGTTAAAAAACAGCACCAGTCCGCAAACCAGCATCACGGCGCCGATAACCTGCGTAATCCGCATCTTTTCTTTTAAGATGAGCACGCTGGCGAACATCATGCCGACCGGTGAAAGCTGGCCGATAACCTGAGACGCTGTCGGGCTCAGATATTGCAGCGACGAACTGAAAAAGACGAAATTTCCCAGTAAGCCATAGGTGGCTATCAACAGCAAAATCCACCACCGAGGACGCCGGAAAACCTGCAGCGGCGGTAATTGGCGGCGTGAAAACAACACCATCCCCAGCCCAACGGATGCAATGAGAAATCGATACCAAACGATGGTGTACGGCTCCATCACCACCAGCACCTGTTTCATGGCGATGGGCAGCGCGCCCCAGCAGATCGCCGTGGTCAGCGCCAGACAGAGGCCGATGCCCGTCTGTTGTTTAGTATTCATGCTCGTCTCGGCCAAGGCCAGGAAGTGGAATGTAAAAAGCCCCGCAACGAATTGCGGGGCTTATGTCCTTGAGGCCTAACGCGAAAAATTATTCAGCAACGATACTGATATATTTACGGTTTTTCGGGCCTTTCACTTCGAACTGAACTTTACCGTTAGACAAAGCGAACAGCGTGTGGTCTTTACCGCAGCCTACGTTGCTGCCGGCGTGGAATTTGGTCCCGCGCTGACGAACGATGATGCTGCCGGCTAATACCGCTTCGCCGCCGAAACGTTTTACGCCCAGGCGTTTGCTTTCTGAGTCACGGCCGTTACGAGTTGAACCGCCAGCTTTCTTGTGTGCCATTAATCCGCTCTCCTAAATCTTAAGCGCTGATGCCGGTGATTTTCACGTCAGTGAACCACTGACGATGGCCCGCTTGCTTACGGTAGTGTTTACGACGACGAAACTTAACAATCTTAACTTTCTCGCCGCGACCGTGAGCAACAACTTCAGCTTTGATCTTACCGCCATCGACGAAAGGAACGCCGATTTTGATTTCTTCACCATTGGCAACCATCAGAACCTGATCAAACTCAATAGCTTCACCAGTTGCGATGTCCAGCTTTTCCAAGCGAACGGTTTGACCTTCGCTTACTCGGTGTTGTTTACCACCACTTTGGAAAACCGCGTACATAAAAAACTCCGCTTTCCGTGCGCTCAACGTATGATTATCCAGAGCGCACTATAAATATTCACAATAGGGCGCGAATTCTACGCAAAAAACCTGAGGATGACAAGTGCAGAATCGAGCGATGTGAAGAAAAAGAATACAACATATTAACTGCCGTTTATCTCTCTCATTTTTCCAGTACAATCAACTCAACAAGTTCCATCACATGCCGATATAAAACAGTAATCTTATTTTACGGCAATGCTGAAGAAATTAGCTGGCGCAAACAATGAATCTAGAAGAAATCACAGCATTAACCACTCATGACATGACGGCCGTTAATGAAGTAATTCTTGAGCAACTGAACTCGGATGTCGTTCTCATTAACCAACTCGGCCATTATATCATCAGCGGCGGCGGTAAGCGTATCAGACCGATGATTGCGGTACTCGCCGCCAGAGCGCTCTCCTATGAGGGACGCAAGCACATTACCGTGGCCGCGCTGATCGAATTCATCCATACCGCCACGCTATTGCACGATGACGTGGTGGACGAGTCCGATATGCGCCGCGGTAAAGCGACGGCCAACGCCGCGTTCGGCAACGCCGCCAGCGTACTGGTCGGCGATTTTATCTATACCCGCGCCTTTCAGATGATGACCAGTCTGGAGTCGCTGCGCGTGCTGGCGCTAATGTCGGAAGCCGTCAACGTCATTGCCGAAGGGGAAGTGCTGCAGCTGATGAACTGTAACGATCCCAACATTACCGAAGAAAGCTACATGCGGGTGATTTACAGCAAAACCGCGCGCCTGTTCGAGGCCGCCGCCCAATCATCGGCGATTCTGGCCGGCGCGACGTCCGATCAGGAAAAAGCATTACGGGATTACGGCCGCTATCTGGGAACCGCTTTCCAGCTTATTGATGATTTACTCGATTACAACGCCGACGGCAAAACGCTGGGTAAAAATACCGGCGACGATCTTAATGAAGGCAAACCCACCTTGCCTTTGCTGCATGCGATGCATCATGGCAATGCCGAACAGAGCGCCATGATCCGTCAGGCGATAGAAGAAGGCAACGGACGTCACCTGCTTGAGCCGGTGCTTGCCGCCATGCAGCAATGCGGCTCGCTCAACTATACCCGTCAACGCGCGGAAGAAGAGGCCGATAAAGCGATTGAGGCGTTACGGCCATTACCGGAAACCCCTTTCCGCTCGGCGCTTGAAGGCCTCGCGCATTTAGCGGTGCAGCGGGATTTCTGAGCACGTTGCCTGCCAGCGAGTCAATCATGCCGTCTGGTCATCCGCGATATTTTCCAGACGGGACAGCATAGCCAATGCGCCTTCGCGCAGGATAAAATTAATCAGCCGTGACTGCTCGCTTTCCGAAAGCTGATGGAAAATATGTATCCATGACGCCAGTAGCGGCGACTCTTGTCTGGTATGGTATTCCGCTACCGCGCGCTCTTTCAGCAACAGCGAATTTCTCACTTCCCGCGGCAAACTGCGGATGGAATACTCGACGCCGCGCCCCTGGACGCCTTTGCGCCTGCGCTTCTCCCAGCCGTCCTCGCGGGCCCGCTTGTTTATGCCTTGCGGCGTTTTAGGCAATCCGCCAACGCCGGTCAGTTCATTGGTTGAAAACCATTCTTTATCCATGCCCATCGCTCCCTTGTTTCTTCCCCGGGCAACCTTATCGGATGCCGATTGGTTTCCAAATAATAAACTACAATTACCTAAACATCTAACATTATGCTGTTATTGGTTCGTATAATCGATGGGGGAATCCATAAGCATTACGGTAACTGCCGGTGAGACGGGAATAAAAAGAGGAAGAAATTATGGAAACGCCGGGAAATTACCGTCATGGCGACGAAGGCGGATGGCGCAGGCGAGAAGGCGGATTATTCGGCGTCGGTCGGCGCCGCTAACGGCTCTTCCATCGTCGTAAGCCCAAGCTGGCACAGCATGGTCGATACGCCGACGCGAAGAATATAGGCGATCAGATTATCTCTTTCTTTATCTGAAAGCTGGTGGTAAATCTGCATCCAGATGGCCTGGCTGGCGGGCTGCTGGGGCGCGTATTCCGGAGAATCACTCTCCTGCAGCAACGATTGTTTCACCGGGCCGGGCAGGCTGTGAATGGAGTATTCCACTCCTCTTCCCTGAACGCCTTTACGACGGCGTTTTTCCCATCCGTCTTCACGAGCACGCTTGTTCAATCCCTGTCTTGATTTCGGAAGACCGCCAATGCCAACCAGTTCGCTGGTAGCAAACCACTCTTTTTTCATCGCCTTTCATCCTGATAGTGCCATTCCTAACAAAAACGGACTGATTTGGAAATTAATTGAGAAATTTATAGAAATTTGGTGCTATATTATTTCCAAATAATAGTATCACGTTAGCCTGGCATATAACTAACATTCGTTATTTATACCACTAATACACAGTCGTCTTATAGCAATAAAGGATGGATTATGACTTTAAGGAAACAAGACTGGCATCCCGCTGATATCATTGCCGCTTTGCGCAAAAAAGGCACGACGCTGGCTGCGGTATCACGTGCTGCCGGATTAAGTTCATCAACGTTGGCCAATGCGCTGTCGCGCCCATGGCCGAAAGGGGAATGGTTGATAGCCGATGCGCTGGGGATCCATCCATCAGAGATCTGGCCGAGTCGATATTATGATCCGGAAACCAACGAGCTTATTGACAGAAAAAAACTTATTCGGCCCCAATAAGTAAAAAAGCCGGAGGTAAAATCTCCGGCTCTGACGCATATCACGAAATTTCAGCGTTGCTTAACCTTTAATAAATGACTCGCCTAATTCGATATCCTGATTCAGCGTATCCAACATATTTTTAAGCGCCTCTTGCTCAAACGCACTCAGCGTACCGATCTCTTTGCGTTCAACAATACCGTTTTTACCCAGCAGCACCGGCTGGGCAAAGAAGCGGGCATATTGGCCGTCGCTCTCCACATAGGCGCATTCAACCACGCCATTTTCCCCCTGCAGCGCCCGGACCAGAGACAGGCCGAATCGCGCGGCCGCCTGCCCCATCGACAAGGTTGCGGATCCGCCGCCGGCTTTCGCTTCCACCACTTCGGTGCCCGCATTCTGGATGCGTTTCGTCAGATCGGCCACTTCCTGCTCGCTGAAGCTCACGCCGGGAACTTGCGACAACAGCGGAAGAATGGTCACGCCGGAGTGCCCGCCGATGACGGGGACGTTGACATCTTCCGGTTGCTTGCCTTTAAGTTCGGCAACAAAGGTATTAGAGCGGATGATATCCAGCGTGGTTACGCCGAACAGTTTATTTTTGTCGTAAACGCCGGCCTTCTTAAGCACTTCGGCCGCAATGGCAACGGTCGTATTGACCGGGTTGGTGATAATGCCGATGCAGGCTTGCGGACTGGTACGGGCAATTTGCTCGACCAGGTTACGAACGATACCCGCATTGACGTTGAATAAGTCCGAACGGTCCATACCCGGCTTACGGGCGACGCCGGCGGATATCAGCACGATATCCGCGCCGACCAGAGCAGGCGTGGCGTCTTCGCCGCTATAGCCCTTGATTTTGACCGCAGTAGGAATATGGCTCAGATCGACCGCAACGCCCGGGGTTACCGGCGCGATGTCATAGAGAGATAATTCTGAACCTGAAGGAAGCTGGGTTTTGAGGAGGAGCGCAAGGGCCTGACCAATACCGCCTGCCGCACCAAGAACTGCAACTTTCATCCTAAACTCCTTATTATCGTAAAGTACAAAAAATGCCGTGAATTCATTTAGTTATAGAATCAACATCAGAAAGAAAAAACAAAGTGTATTTACTTATCGTCAGCGAAAAAGAGTTGCCTAAAGATTGAAAAATACCCTATGTCTATAATAATAAACCAAAAAACGCTATTAATTAGAAAGGTAAGTAAAGTTAATGGGCATGTGGACTAATAATGCAGCGCGCATTTATGATCGGTTAACCAGAGAGCTACAGTACACCGTTCGAGAGTAGCTAAACAACATCATTCTGATAACATTTGATTCACTTTTATGTGACGCGTGACGCATTTTTCAGATATGCCGAGGAGATGGCCTGGTTAAAGTTAACCCCTTCATCAGCGCTGGTTGGCGATATAATACGCAGCATAGTTGCATAAAAATTCACTAATCTGCATAATAACGCCACAGATAACCCCATGAATCCGGTGCAGCATGCGTAACTCGACAAAACAGGAAGACTTAGTTAAGGCGTTCAAGGCGCTGCTGAAAGAAGAAAAGTTCAGTTCTCAGAGCGAGATCGTCCAGGCTTTGCAGGAAGACGGATTTGAAAACATCAATCAGTCCAAAGTCTCGCGCATGTTGACCAAGTTTGGCGCCGTGCGCACGCGTAACGCCAAAATGGAAATGGTTTACTGCCTGCCAACCGAACTGGGCGTGCCCACCACCACCAGCCCGCTCAAAAACCTGGTGCTGGACGTCGACTTCAATGATTCCGTGGTGGTTATCCACACCAGCCCCGGCGCGGCGCAGCTGATCGCCCGCCTGCTCGACTCGTTGGGTAAATCAGAGGGGATCCTCGGCACCATCGCCGGCGACGATACCATCTTCACCACCCCGGCCAGAGGATTCAGCGTTAAGCAGCTCTACGAGGCGATTCTGGTACTGTTCGAGCAGGAGCTCTAGCCCAACGGCCCGCAGGGTGGCGGGCAAGCCCGCCATAAATCCAGTAGCGCCAGTACCGCTGATTACCTTCAAAGAGCGGGCAATTCGGCCAGCGGCCAGCGCGGGCGCACCGTAATGCCGAGCTCCCGGCTTTCTCCCTGCTGCAGACGAACCGTCCCCGCGTAGGCGATCATCGCGCCGTTGTCGGTGCAAAACTCCGGCCGGGCATAAAACACCGCCCCGCCCCGTTTTGCCATCATCTCGCCCAGACGCTGGCGCAGCGCACGGTTGGCGCTCACCCCGCCCGCCATCACCAGCCTTTTGAACCCCGTTTCATCCAGCGCGCGACGGCATTTAATCGCCAGCGTATCCACCACGGCATCTTCGAAAGCACGGGCGATGTCCGCCCGGGTTTGTTCATCATCACCGTTATTGCGGATAGTGTTGGCGGCAAAGGTTTTCAAACCGGAGAAGCTGAAATCCATCCCGGGGCGATCGGTCATGGGACGCGGGAAGGTAAAACGCGCGGCGTCGCCGGCCTGCGCAATTTTTGACAGCATCGGCCCGCCCGGATAGTCCAGCCCCAGCAGCTTGGCGGTTTTATCGAACGCCTCGCCCGCGGCATCATCGATTGATTCGCCCAGCAGCCGATACTCGCCGATCCCGGTCACGCTGATAAGCTGCGTATGGCCGCCGGAAACCAGTAACGCCACAAAAGGAAACCCGGGCGGATTATCTTCCAGCATCGGCGCCAGCAGATGCCCTTCCATATGGTGCACCGCCACCGCCGGCACGTTCCAGGCGAAGGCCAGCGCGCGCCCTACCGTCGCCCCGACCAGCAACGCGCCCGCCAGTCCGGGACCGGCGGTATAGGCCACGCCGTCAATGTCGCCGGCGGTTAAATCCGCTTCACGCAGCGCCGCCTGGATCAGCGGCACCGTTTTACGCACGTGATCGCGCGAAGCCAGTTCGGGAACGACGCCCCCGTAATCGGCATGGAGTTTTACCTGGCTGTATAACTGATTAGCGAGTAAACCGGCCTGCGTGTCATAGATGGCCACGCCGGTTTCATCGCAGGATGTTTCGATACCCAATACGCGCATTGCGGTTCCTACTTTTATTAGGGTACAAGCTCACATTGAATCACGGCTTGCTTCATGCGGCGGATAGTCTACCATAAGCCTCCCGGTTTCTGCGCCGACGAAGGCTGCGCGTTTTATGATCGTCCTGCCCCTTTACAAGGGCGCCCTGTTTGCAGTAGAATTCCGCACCATTTTGAAAAGGCTGGCACAAGGCCAGCGGCAAACCGAATTTATTGAGGTGAGAGGCACATGCCGGTAATTAAAGTACGTGAAAACGAGCCGTTCGACGTAGCTCTGCGTCGCTTCAAGCGTTCCTGCGAAAAAGCGGGTGTTCTGGCTGAAGTTCGTCGTCGTGAGTTTTATGAAAAACCGACTACCGAACGTAAGCGCGCTAAAGCGTCCGCAGTAAAACGTCACGCGAAGAAACTGGCTCGAGAAAACGCACGCCGCACTCGTCTGTATTGATTTTCGGAGGTTCTTCCTCCACCGCGTGATTAATCCGCAGACTTAGTAGTTGCATACGAAGGCCGTGCATTTCCGAAAGGAATGCGCGGCTTGTTGTCGTTTATAAGCTGTCGTTTATAAGTTTAAGAAACAGGGGCTTATGGCTGGACGAATTCCACGCGTATTTATCAATGATCTGCTGGCTCGCACCGACATCGTCGATCTTATCGACGCGCGCGTCAAACTGAAAAAGCAGGGCAAGAATTATCACGCGTGCTGTCCGTTTCACCACGAAAAAACCCCTTCATTCACCGTAAATGGCGACAAACAGTTCTACCACTGCTTTGGCTGCGGCGCTCACGGCAACGCCATCGACTTTTTAATGAATTACGATCGTCTCGAGTTCGTTGAAAGCATTGAAGAGCTCGCCACCATCTACGGCCTTGAAGTGCCGTATGAAACCGGCACCGGGCCAACCCAGCTTGAGCGCCATCAACGACAAAGCCTGTATGCGCTGATGGAAAAACTGAGTTCGTTCTATCAGCAAACGCTGAGCCAAACGGCCGGCGCCCCGGCTTTGCATTATCTGCAACAGCGCGGCCTGAGCGCCGAAGTGATTAGCCATTTCGCCATTGGTTTCGCGCCGGCAGGCTGGGATAACGCCTTAAAGCGCTTCGGACGCAATAATGACGATCGCAGCGCATTGAACGATGCCGGCATGTTGGTGACTAACGATCAGGGCCGCAGCTACGATCGTTTCCGTGAACGGGTTATGTTCCCTATCCGGGATAAACGGGGGCGGGTTATCGCCTTTGGGGGACGGGTATTAGGCGATGGCGTGCCGAAATATCTGAACTCGCCGGAAACTGAAATCTTCCATAAAGGCCGCCAGCTCTACGGCCTGTATGAAGCGCAGCAAAACCATCCGGAACTTAAGCGGCTACTGGTGGTTGAAGGGTATATGGACGTGGTTGCCCTGGCGCAGTTTGGTATTGATTATGCGGTTGCGTCGCTGGGAACCTCCACCACCGCCGACCATATTCAGCTACTCTTTCGCGCCACCGATCAGGTCGTCTGCTGTTACGACGGCGACCGGGCAGGACGGGAAGCCGCATGGCGGGCGCTGGAAACGGCCTTACCCTATTTGAACGACGGCCGCCAGTTGCGCTTTATGTTTCTGCCGGACGGTGAAGACCCCGACACGCTGGTGCGTAAAGAAGGCAAAGTCCTTTTCGAACAGCGCATGGAGCTGGCGTTACCCCTGTCGCAGTTTCTGTTTGAAACCTTGCAACAGCAGGTGGACATGAGTTCGCCTGATGGAAGAACCAAGCTCAGTTCGCTGGCGCTGCCCTTGATTGGTCAGGTGCCCGGTGAAACGCTACGCTTGTATTTGCGCCAGCAGTTGGGCAATAAACTGGGGATTCTGGACGACAGCCAGCTGGACAGGCTGTTGCCAAAAGTGGCCGATCATGCTCCGCTCTACCAGCCGCCCCAGCTAAAAGTCACAACTATGCGTATACTTATAGGGCTATTAGTTCAGAACCCAAGACTTTCAGCAGAAGTGCCTGAACTGGCGCTGGAAGACATTGAAGAAAGCAAAGTGGCCGGCCTGTCGCTGTTTCGGGATCTGGTCAAAACCTGTAACGCCAGCCCCGGAATGAATATGGGGCTGCTGCTTGAGAAATACCGCGACAGTAAATACCGCAAGCAGCTTGAAACCATGGCTTCCTGGAGCCATATGATCGAAGAGGATGAACTGGACGATAAGTTCAGGATAAGCCTGGCGGAACTCTACGATCAACTGTTGAAACAACGTCAGGAAACATTAATCGCCCGCGAGAGAACCCACGGGCTTAACGCCAAAGAAAGAAAAGAACTTTGGTCGTTGCAACTGGCTTTAACCAGAAAAAACTGATTACCGAGGCTTAATTGCCGATAAATAGCAGGGTAGAGCCCTGCAAAGTGCCGCTACAGGGGCCGCGGCGATAAGAAAAAATACCCTAAATGCTATTGTTGGCGAACTACGCCGACCGACACCAACCCAAATACTCTGAAGTGTGGATACCGTCTTATGGAGCAAAACCCGCAGTCACAGCTAAAGCTACTTGTCACCCGTGGTAAGGAGCAAGGCTACCTGACCTATGCTGAGGTCAATGACCATCTGCCGGAAGATATCATCGACTCCGACCAGATCGAAGACATCATCCAGATGATTAACGACATGGGCATCCAGGTGATGGAAGAAGCGCCGGATGCCGATGATCTGTTGCTGGCAGAAAATACCAATGACGCAGACGAAGACGCGGCGGAGGCTGCTGCTCAGGTGTTATCCAGCGTTGAGTCCGAAATCGGCCGCACCACCGATCCGGTCCGTATGTATATGCGTGAAATGGGTACCGTCGAACTGCTGACGCGCGAAGGCGAGATCGATATCGCCAAGCGTATCGAAGACGGTATCAACCAGGTGCAATGTTCCGTCGCCGAATATCCGGAAGCGATCACTTATCTGCTGGAACAGTACGATCGCGTCGAGGCGGGCGAAAGCCGCCTGTCCGATCTGATCACCGGCTTTGTCGATCCCAACGCCGAAGAGGATATCGCGCCAACCGCGACCCACGTCGGTTCCGAGCTCTCCAGCGAAGAAATAGCGGATGACGAAGAAGAGGACGATGACGACGACAGCGACGACGATAACAGCATCGATCCGGAACTGGCGCGCCAGAAGTTCAACGACCTGCGCGAGCAATATGAAACCACCCGTAAGGTGATCAAGGCCAACGGCCGCAGCCACGCGAAATCGGCCCAGGAAATTCTGAATCTGTCCGAAGTCTTTAAACAGTTCCGTCTGGTGCCTAAACAGTTTGATTTCCTGGTCAACAGCATGCGTTCCATGATGGATCGCGTGCGTACTCAGGAACGGCTGATCATGCGGCTGTGCGTGGAACAGTGCAAAATGCCGAAGAAAAACTTCGTCACGCTGTTCTCCGGCAACGAAACCAATGACTCCTGGTTTATCGCCGCCATTGCCATGTCCAAGCCGTGGTCTGAAAAGCTGCACGAGGTTGAAGACGACGTTAAGCGCAGCCTGCAGAAACTGCACCAGATCGAAGAAGAGACCGGTTTAACCATTGAACAGGTTAAAGATATCAACCGTCGTATGTCGATTGGCGAGGCGAAGGCCCGTCGCGCCAAAAAAGAGATGGTTGAAGCCAACCTGCGTCTGGTTATTTCCATCGCCAAGAAATACACCAACCGCGGTTTGCAGTTCCTCGACCTGATTCAGGAAGGCAATATCGGCCTGATGAAAGCCGTGGACAAGTTTGAATATCGCCGCGGCTATAAGTTCTCAACCTATGCCACCTGGTGGATCCGTCAGGCCATCACCCGTTCCATCGCCGACCAGGCGCGCACCATCCGTATTCCGGTGCATATGATTGAGACCATCAACAAGCTCAACCGTATTTCACGCCAGATGCTGCAGGAAATGGGCCGCGAGCCGACGCCGGAAGAGCTGGCCGAACGCATGCTGATGCCGGAAGACAAAATCCGCAAGGTGCTGAAGATCGCCAAAGAGCCGATTTCGATGGAAACCCCGATCGGCGATGATGAAGATTCGCATCTGGGCGACTTTATCGAAGACACCACGCTGGAGCTGCCGCTGGATTCCGCCACCTCCGAAAGCCTGCGTTCAGCGACGCACGACGTGCTGGCCGGGTTGACCGCGCGCGAGGCGAAAGTGCTGCGGATGCGCTTCGGCATCGACATGAACACCGACCATACGCTGGAAGAAGTCGGCAAGCAGTTTGACGTCACCCGTGAACGTATTCGTCAGATCGAGGCGAAAGCGCTGCGCAAACTGCGTCACCCGAGCCGCTCGGAAGTGCTGCGCAGCTTCCTGGATGACTAATCCATTTCTCAATGCTTAACATCGCTGAAATAACCCCGGGCCACCGGGGTTATTTTTTTATATATAGCGCCTGGTGCAACGCCCGATAAGAGGCCGCCAGCGACTCCAGCGTCGCGCGATTCAGTCCGCTGGGATTCGGCAACACCCATACCTGCGTCTCGCCGATGGTCAACGCCTGACGCCCCCACTCCACCTTCTTGATACCGAAAGCCTGACCGAACGCCTGCTTGCCCAATACGGCAAGCGCCTGCGGCTGGTAACGCCTTATCTTCTCAATAACCGCGCTTCCCCCCTGCAACAGTTCGCTTCGCCCCAGTTCCGTCGCCGCGACCGTCGGCCGCTCTACCAGCATGGTGATCCCGCATCCGGTATCCAACAGATGACGCTCCTCTTCCGGCGTGAGCAAACGCTCGGTAAATCCGGCCTGATAAATCACTTTCCAGAAACGGTTGCTGGGGTTGGCAAAATGGTAGCCATGGGCGGCGGTCGATAACCCCGGATTGATGCCGCAAAAAACGACCTGCAGGTTGGTCGCCAGAATATCGGTGATCATACTTCCCCTTTACGCATGTTTTCTGCCGTTATCGCCAAATCTAACAATAATAACAATAAGCTATCCTGCATAGAAAACAGACATCCGGCCGAACAACTATAGACCTTTCCCCGCACATTACCGTATAATCGTCGCCCGTCCGGCCCCTTAGCTCAGTGGTTAGAGCAGTCGACTCATAATCGATTGGTCGTTGGTTCAAACCCAACAGGGGCCACCAAATTTTATCTTTAAAATCATGAAATTAAGCCACTTTTAAACAAGTGGCTTTTTAGTATCTTAATGCCGGTGGCGGCAAAATGGCCACAGAAGTTTAAAACCGCTGGAAAAACCATAGGCCAAGCTCTTGCTAAAATACAAGGTTAAAAACAACGGGATTAAAGATGTGACGGGGTGGGTTTTGTTCCCAAGTTTAAGTATTCTGAAATTGCTCGGCTCGGCGTTCTAATTCGGCGAGAAATGATGTTCTTGCCAGTTCATGTGCATTAGGCGTCATGATACTTATCACCTGAAAACTATCTGGGTTTAGCCAATGGCGGGCATATACAAGATAGCTGTTCGACTTTCGCGCGGCCTGCGGAACACCTTCCGACCATGGCGGCTCTCCAGGTATTCTGATATGCATCTTAAAAACATGAGAATCGCATAATTTGCGGCTATCCTCCCATTGCCCTTCGCTTCCAAAAAATGGCGGTAAGACTTTGCTATTCATCCACTCTTGCAAGGCAGAAGCATATTGCTTGGCAATCGTTGGATGCTCCACGTTCAAATGAACTGAAACAGTCGCCATTACGAAACCCGATCAAATGCCGGGATGTCTAATCCTAATGATTTGTGCTCTGCACGGATCATCGCCTTAACTTCATCAGCGCTGGCTTTAATCATTTCAGAGCTTGTTTTCTTTGGTGGATGGGTTTGGTCAATAAATGACAAAAAGTCCTCGGCGGTATATCGCAGGCTTGCAGCCGCACGTCCAAAAGAAACTACTTCTTCGCGCAGATCATCATCGCTGATTTCATTCAACGCCAGCCTTACCGCATCAACAAACTTTGTTGCAATAGCAATGCGCTTTTGTAACTCACGTTCCAGATGCTTCTGTACGAACGGGCTTTGTTTTTCCATGGCGATTGGCGTGCGTTTTTCTTCCCATTCAAAGCGAATATTTTTTAGATGGAAATTCAGGCGGTCAGTCATTGACCTAAGATATTCTGTTGCATCAACAATGGGCAGATATACAACCGAGCCAGGTAATGGCTGTAACGTCGTTCTGGTGTCAGCATGGGTCAACGCAATATCGCTATACCCCAGGGTGCTGGCAGGGACTGGCGCCATGGCTATCGCCATGGCGGTAGCCATATAGGAGACCTTGTTTTTTTTGAGCTTGCTCATAATTTGAACTCCGTAGATTATGCCGCTATCTTAGCTTACAGTGTAGCCAGCCGCAAATGGCTGGCCTTCTATTAGGCTCACTCCAATTCCTGCCATGCCGAAAACAAAGCCCGCTCGCGGCGGGCTGGTCCGGCAGTGATGATATTAGCGGTTTCGGCCACGCGTTCACCGCAAATCCCCGTACTGCTTCGAAAATAATCCGCCAGGGCGGATATGTTTTATACGTATATCAACGGGATGGAAAAGAGCCGCTCCAGGCGCTCCATGACCCGACATACAGCGCCGCGTTGACGCCCACATCCTGCAACGCGGCGACCAGCCAGGCGGAAGCGATGCCGGAGCCGCAGTAAGCCACAACCGGGCGGGTGCTGTCCGGCAGGTTGAGCGACGCCGCCAGGCGTTTTCGCTGTTCGTAAGGCAGCAATCTTCCCTGTTCATCCTGCAGGGATGCGACGGGAAGGTTGATGGCGCCAGGCAAATGAGAAGGAACGACGCCATCGCCGGCAAAGACGCTTTTATTGCGCGCATCCAGCAGCAGAAAATCTCCAGGGTTGCGGGCGATCTCTTCGGTGGTGACTTGCTGAAAAAAGCCCGCGGGTGGCGCTGCGCTTTTATCCGTACGAGGATCGCCCTGCGGCCAGCCTTTCAGGCCGCCATCCAGAATGGAGACGCGATGATGCCCGGCCCAGTTCAGCACCCACCACGCCCTGGCGGCATGGCTGCCTTTTCCGGCGTCATAGACCACGATATCGGTGCCGTCATCAATGCCCGCCTGCGCCAACCAGGCCTGCACCGCGGCCCGTTCAGGCAACGGCAGGCGACCTCGTTCACCGCCGCCCTTCCCCGCATAATGGGTGGCGATCCAGGTTGGCAGCGACCCCGGAATCAGGTTATCCGGGAGCGTGGATTCTTCCGTCACAAACAGCAGCGCGGCATCGGCCGGCAGCCGGGAAATAAAGGGAGATAGAGCGCTCGACGTCATAGTGTTCTCTCATCAGTTTTTGCTTTTTGCCAGTAGGGTAATCCCCACGGAGGACGGCATACGCAGACTCATTACGGCGCTGGCGACGGCAAGCAGCGCCAGCAGCAGGTAGGTCCACAACAGGCTGTCCAGGATGCTTATTCCCGGCAGGCCGGTAAAAATATGCAGCAGCAGCGCCGCCAGCGCCACGCCCAAGGCGGTAGTCAGGTTCTGAATGGATAAAAAGAAGCTGGTCGCCGCAGGCAGGCGCGATTTTTCCACATCGGCATAGGCCAGCGTGCCATAAGCGTTCATCTGCAATGAGCGCGCCCAGCCGAAACCAAACAGCGCCAGCACATAAATGATAACGGCATCCCGCGGGTCGAGTATGCCCGCCAGCGCCAGACAAACGCCGGCAAACACACCGTGTAGCGCCAGCCCGTTGCGATACCCCAGTTTACGCAGCAGCCGCGTACTGAAAAACTTCATGCCCAGGCCGCCCGCGGCAGGTATCAACACCACCATCCCGGCGTGCAGCGGGCTGTAGCCATGGCCTTGCTGTAAGGTGACGGGCAGCAGAAACGGCAGCCCCCCCACCGCGATGCGGAATACCGAACCGCTGAGCATGGAAGCGCGGAAACTGTACAGTTTCAGCAGCGACAAGGTTAATACGGGGGACGCAACGCGTCGGGTATGGAACCGGTAGACGATAATAAACAGCACACCCGCGGCGATGGCGGCGGAAGCGCTAAAGGGATCATGCCGTACCTCTCCCAGCGCGATCAGCCCATAGACCAGGCAGGTAAACCCCAGCCCGGTGAGCACAGACCCGGTTTTATCCAGCGTCACCGCGGGATCGCCCGCCGTAGCGGGTAAAAAACGCCAGATAAGGGCGAGGGAGAGCAGGCAAAGGGGGACGTTCACCCAGAATATCCAGCGCCAGTCCAGCCAGGTGACGATCACCCCGCCGAGGAAAGGACCGATCACCGGCGCGATCATGGCAAGCAAAATAACCAGCGCCATCGCTTCCACCAGTTCATGCTTCGCCGCCGCGCGCAAGACAATCAACCGTCCGACCGGCGCCATCAGCGCGCCCGCCAGCCCCTGGATAAAGCGCAGAACAATCAGCACCTGCGCGTTTTGCGCAAAGCCGCACGCCACGGACACCAGCATAAAGGCGACGATCGCCAGAGAAAAAAGCGACTTGTCGCCAAAGCGTTCGGCCAGCTTGCCACTCACCGGGATCAGCACCGTCAGTCCCAGCAGATAGGCCGTAATGGTCGCGCTCAATGTGATGACATCGCTGCCCAGACTCACGGCCATATCCGGCAGGGCCGGAGCGACAATCGAAGAATCAAGCTGCTCGATAAAAAATACCGCCGAAACAATCCAGGCGACGCGGCGGGTCGACGGAGAGAGCGGCGGCGGCGCATTCTGCGCGGAGGAACTAAGCGTGGTCACTCTGACTCCTGTAATCCCGACAATGCAGCATCGCCGCCAGCGATTAGATCCCGCAGGAATTGCCTGACTCGCACGCGATCGTCAGGCGAGTTTTCCCACTGCTGACGAGCAACAGCGCCGGCCACTTTGCCGGGGCGATCAAACACCAACACCCGGTCAGAGACGTCCAGCGCTTCATCAAGGGAGTGGGTTATTTGATACACGGTCTGCCCGCGCGCCCTGGCAATCTGTATAAAGTCGCTGCGCAATGCGCCGGCCGTCACTTCATCAAGGTGCCCGAACGCCTCATCGGCGATCAAAATATCCGGTTGGGTAATCAACGCCCGGGCAAACGCCACGCGCTGGCGCATACCGCCGGATAACTGGTGGGGAAAGGCGTGTTCGTGGCCGGCAAGGCCCATTCTGGCAAGCAGCTCGGCGGCGGTATCGTCGGCGGCTTTGTTGCGCGTGCGCAAGATTTCCAGCGGCATTAATACATTATCAATGGCGCTACGCCACGGCAGCAGCCGGTCGCTCTGAAAGACACAGCCGATACGCCCGCGCAGGTGCTGAAAGTCATGAAATGGATCGGCGCCCAACACCCGCACCTTGCCCGATGAAACGGGCAGCAACCCCAGCAACAGGTTGACGCTGGTTGATTTGCCGCATCCGGTGCGCCCGACCACGCTGACATGCTCCCCGGCGTTTATCTGGAAATCCAGGTCAGCGATGGCGGCGGTATTGTTCACCCCGCCGTCACGCACGAAGTGGCGGGAAACGTGGGAAAAAACGATAGCCGGTTCAGTTGACACGATCGCGTACTCCATCTTCATGACGATAAAAGAGATAATGGCGTTCAGCCAGGCTTATCACCGCGTTGATGACAATCACGAACAGCACCAGCACCGCCGTCCAGGCAATGGTTTGATCCATACGAAACATCTCCTGGGAAATACGCAGTTCGTGCCCGATGCCGGTAATGCCTCCCAGTAACTCCGCCATAATGGTCACGCGCGTGGCATTACCGATATTGATGCGCCAGCCGGTAAGCAATGCGGGCAGCACCGCAGGCCACCACAAGATGCGCGCTTTTTGCCAGGGCGAGGGGCGCAGCGAACGCACCAGCTCAACCCAGTCGCGCGGGATACTGCGCAGCGCATCGCGCGACTGATAAAAAAACGTCGGCAACGCGGAAGTCACGACGACAAAGGCAATACGCGCTTCGCTATCGGCAAACCACAGAATGGCGAACAGCACCCAGCACAGGGCGGGGATCCCCTGTTTCAGCTCGACCAGCGGCAGCAGAAAACGCTCAACGTGCGCATTCCACGCGGCAAGCAGCCCCAGCAGGGAAGAAATCACAAAGGACCCGGCGAGATAAATAAGAATGCGCGCGTAAGTCGTGCCGACCGACGACCAGCCCTCGCGGCTGGACAGCAGGGTGAATATATTGTCGAGAATCTGCGCCAGCGGCGGAAAAAACATCGGCGTGGAATAGCGCGAAGCCCATTCCCAGGCCACCAGCAGCGACACTATCGCCAGGACGCCCTCCCAGGGCACCCGGCGCCGACTTTTTTGCTTCTGTATCATCTGGCTCACGCAATTAACGCTCAAAGTTAAAATCAGGGACCAGCGAATGCAGTTCGGCATCCGTCAGAGGACGAGGCAACAGTTTCGCTTCCGGCAGCAGTTTCTGGGTCAGCAGCGCGATAGTGTTGCGATGCGGAGCCAGCGGCTCAATGCGGATTAAATTGCGGTAACGGCGCAAAACCTGCTCCATCGACGGCACATCCAGTTTGGCGTCTTTCGCCACCAGCTTCGCCGCCTCTTCGGGATGCGCGGCGATAAACTCGGCCGCTTCGCGGTTTGCGGCATAGAAGCGGCGGGCCAGATCCTGATTTTCGGGTTTGGCGATCCAGTCGCCGGAAACGCCGGTGGTGACCTGCGGAACGAAATCCGTACCGGAGATTTTTTTCCACAGCGCCTGGTTAAACACCGGAATAGTATGGATTTCGCCTTTTCCTTGCTGCACGGCGGCGGCGCCCTCAATGGGGTTGACCAGCAGCGCATCGACCCGGCCCAGCTGTAATTCCGCCAGGAATGCCGCCCCGCGGACGCTGGATGATTTCACCGTCAGTTTGGTCATATCCAGGCCCTGTTGCTCAAAGAACCATTTGGATAACGCCCAGCCGCCGGAAATGGTGTCGGCCAGCAGCGTTTTCCCCTGCAAATCATCCAGAGTCTTAATCGCGGGATCTCTCAGCACGATATCGGATTCAAAATTGAATACGTTCCACAGCAGAGCGATATCCGCCCCCTGCTGTTTAAAGCGGGATACCGCGGGTATCGCCGCGCAATAGCAAAAAGGATCTTTACCGGTGGCGAAATCCGTATACGCCACATTCGACGGCTTCTGGGTAACATTGAGTTTAAAACCGTGTTTTTTATCCAGCTCCAGATGCCGGATTAAGGCCGGGATCCAGACGCTTTGCGACGGAGCGGCAAACACCGTGATATTTAATTCAGGTAAATCTTCCGCTTTAGCGCTGGTGGCAAAAAACGACAACAGCAGCGTTGCTGAAACCAAAATACGAATAAATTTATTAAAATAGCTCATGATAGCCGCCAATAACTCAGTCAATAACCGCACGATGCAGCACACGTTGCTGACCGCCATAATTAAACACGCCCCGATGGTGAACAATTCGGTTATCCCATATCAGCGTGGCGCCATCCTGCCAGTGATACTGAGCAACAACTTCCGGCGAGCGCAGATATTCAAAAACGATGTGTAAAACATGGTCGCTGACAATGCGCGGCAGCCCCAGCACGCGCTGAGCATAGAGCTCGCAGGGAAAGAGTTGCTTAGCGCCTGTTTCAGGATGAACCCGCACCAGCGGCACCTGTAACGGCGGTGTTTTCTGGCGCGCTTCCAGCAACGGCTCCGGCTGGTGATAAGACATGGAAATCAGCCCCATCTGATCGCCATTGTGGATAACGTTCAGGGTGTCCAGCCAGGCTGCCAGCTTCGGATCAAGCAGACGATAAGCCGCCGTGGCGTCCGCAAAGAGGGTTTCTCCGCCGAAACCCGGCGCTTTCACCGCGTGCAGCGCGGTAAATTTTTGCGGATTGGGGCGATAAGCCTGATCGATATGCCAGATGTAATTGGTGCGTGTTTTCTTGTGGGAAGAATCAATGGTATTCAATTCTCCCGCCCCGGCACGCGGCGCCTGCGGGTTGCCGGCAAAGCGGGGAGAACCAAATAGATGAGAAAAACTCTCAAAGGTCTCCTCATTGACGGAGCCCGGCACAAAAGAGAGGAATCCATATTTCAGCAGTGAATGATAGAGAAATTCACGTACGGGGTCGGCGACCGTTGCACCGTCTTTTAACGAAAATCCCTCGACAATACCGCCGACGACCGGGGTAAACGGCGTAATACGGATATCCTGAAAAACTTCCGGCTGATGACGAAAGGTTTGCGGATCCAGCACCGGCGGCTGATGAATTTCCGGATCAAGCGGTTGATGGCGATGAATAAAATCAGAACTCATTAAGAATACCTACCGTACTTTTAGAGCTCTTCAATATTCATAATGTTGAATATATGCTTAGCTCAAATTGAATAAGTGTTCTCAAAGTACAGGCGGGAATAACGGAATTTAAATATATATTAATGAAATGTTAATGCAGATGTTGTATTAAGGGCGTACGGCCCCCGGCTGATGGAATACCGGGGGCCATTGCAAATTTTATACGTCGCCGGGAAATCGCACCGTGGCGAACACCAGTTCATCGCCCTGGAGGTGAGGGTAACCAGGTTCATCGGCCGGCGGTTGCCGAACCGCCGTTTCGTCAGGCGGGTTCTCCCCCACCAGCGCCGAGAGTGCGGCGACCAGGGTCGCAGGGAGCCCATCGCTCACCGCATAAGTTACCGATTTCGCTTCACGAGTGGCGTAAACCAGCCCCGCTTCGCGCAACACCGCCAGATGCTGGGAAAGACTCGGCTGACGGATATTCAGCTGCGTTTCCAGCGCCGATACCGTTTGCGGCTGCCGGTGCAGCAGCAGCGCGATATGCAGCCGGGTCGGGTGCCCCAGCATTCGCAGCAGCGTCGCGACCGCTTCCCGTCTGGTCGCCGGCATCATCACGACTCCTTTTCCACGCGCCGTGGATTGGCGCAGGTTTTGTAGTACCAGTCCGGCGCGCCGGTATCCCCCAGCCGGGACCGGGCGCCTTCCACGGTGCGCGGAGGCGGCACGATAACGTCCTCACCCGGCTGCCACTCCGCCGGGGTGTAATACGGCAGTTCATAGCTGAGTTTTATCGCTTCAAGCTGGCGCAGCAACTCCTGAACCGAACGCCCCGTAGAGATGGGATACCAATTAATCGCCTGAATAATACCTTTGGGATCAATCAGAAAAGTTCCCCTGATGGTGCCGGACGAGTGCGAGTTGCGCGGCAACATGCCAAAAGCCCGCGCCACCGCCATAGAGGGATCTTCAATCAGCGGGAAAGGAATATCGATATTGAAATTGACTTTAATGCTGTTCAGCCAGGCCAGGTGAGAATAAAGTCCATCGACCGACAGACACAATAACTGGCAGTCAAGCGCTTGAAAATTTTCCATTTTATAGGCGAAGGCAATCAACTCGCTGGTGCAGACCGGGGTGAAATCCGCCGGGTGTGAAAACAACAGCACCCAGCGCCCGCGGAAGTCGCTCAGACGAATGTCGCCGTGGGTCGAGCGGGCAACAAAATCCGGGGCCTCATCATACAATAATGGCGGGATATAATAGGCTGGCGATGTCGTTTCTTGTGCTGTCCAGGTCATAAATTGTCTTCCCTAATACGCATTTAATACATTCAATATGTCATATATAAAAACCGTCGTCACGGGAGAGCCTTATGCGTATATCAGCAAAATAAAGCTATTTTTTATCGCAGTCGGCGGAGAAGCCCGGCAATACCTATGCCCGACGCGGGACAAGGTAATTCGCTGATTGAAAAACAATTGAATTTGTCGCTTGTCGTGGCATTCACGGACGAGCCCTCCACGCCGGCTGCAACCCGCTGATTGTCGTGACCGGGGTCACATAACCAACGGATGGCATTGCCGTAAACGGGTGGGATCGTATAGTGTTTCTCCTTAAGACGTTACCGCGCTGCGCGGGCGAGACTTGGGCAAAGGCGAGTGGAATACACTCTCTTTTGCCCAAGTTTTTTTTTGCCTGTTATCCACCTCCGCGGCGAAAATGCGGAAATCGGGCCCGGCGTAACGTTGCGGTGATGAAAACAATGAGGAGAAACAATATGAAAGCATTCCCCACCGGTTTTTTATGGGGCGGTTCTATGGCGGCTAACCAGGTTGAGGGGGCGTGGAATGAGGACGGTAAGGGCGTCTCCACCTCCGACCTTCAGTTGCAGGGGGTGCATGGCCCGGTGACGGAACGCACGGAAAACATAAGCTGCATCAAAGACGTCGCCATTGATTTTTATCATCAGTATCCGCAGGACATCCGGCTGTTTGCCGAAATGGGGTTTAAGGTATTACGCACCTCCATCGCCTGGACGCGCATTTATCCCGCAGGGGATGAAGCGCAGCCCAATGAGGCGGGACTGGCGTTTTACGACGCATTATTCGATGAGATGGCGAAGCACCGCATCCAGCCGCTGATTACCTTATCCCATTATGAAATGCCTTATGGCCTGGTCGAGAAACTGGGCGGATGGGGCAGCCGTGAAACCATCGATCATTTCGAAAAATACGCCCGCACCGTTTTCACGCGCTACAAAGACAAGGTGAAATACTGGCTAACCTTTAATGAAATCAATATGGCGATACACTCGCCCTTTACCGGCGTCGGACTCGTCGGCGAGCCGTCAAAACAGGCCGTTTATCAGGCGATCCACCATCAACTGGTGGCCAGCGCTCGTGCGGTGAAAGCCTGCCATGAGATCATCCCGGATGCGAAAATCGGCAATATGCTGCTGGGCGCGCTGCGCTACCCGATGACCTGCCATCCGAAAGATGTGCTGGAAACGCAGAAAAAAAACCGCGAATGGCTGTTTTTTGGCGACGTGCAGGCGCGCGGCGCCTATCCGGTATGGATGAAACGTTATTTTAACGAAAATGACGTCGTCCTGGAGATTACCGAGCAGGACAGGGACGATCTGCGCCACACCGTGGACTTTGTCTCATTCAGCTATTACATGAGCGGCTGCGCGACCTTCGAGCCGGAGAAATATCAGTCCTCGCGCGGCAATATCGTGCGTTTAATTCCCAATCCGCACCTTAAAGCCTCGGAGTGGGGCTGGCAAATCGACCCCGAGGGGCTGCGCTTTTTGCTGAACGAACTCTACGACCGCTATCAGAAGCCGCTGTTTATCGTCGAAAACGGCTTGGGCGCGCGCGATGTGGTCGAAGCCGACGGCACGATTAATGACGGCTATCGTATCGATTATTTGCGCCGGCACCTGATTCAGGTACGCGAAGCCATCGACGACGGGGTGGAGCTGCTGGGCTATACCAGTTGGGGACCGATCGATCTGGTGAGCGCAGGCACGGCGCAGATGTCGAAGCGCTACGGTTTTATCTATGTCGATCGCGACGACGCGGGACAGGGAACGCTGGCGCGCCGGCGCAAAAACAGTTTCTACTGGTATCAGGAAGTGATTGCAAGCAACGGCGAATCGCTCTGATTCGCCGGCCGGATAACAGACGAGCGCGGCGCAAACGCGGCGCTCGTCAAATCCATCTCAGCGCACGGTTATACTCCCTCCGTGCGCTTCCCGGCGTTTACCGCGCCGCCGGCAGCACCGTCACAATCGCCCGCCGATAAGAGGTTAATGCCGGAGAGCCGTTATCCTTACCTTCCAGAATAATATGGAACGGCGTCGCAGCCTTGACGTCCGGCGCGGTGAAGCTGGTTTGTTCCCCCTCGCTGTGCGACAGCTCAAGCCCCGGCCCGAAATGGACGCCAATCGCCGTGGCCGTCGGCTCTTTATATTGCCACCAGCGATACGCCACCCGATCGCCGTCAACGTCGTTAGAACCCTGCGCCGATAATTTCACCGACTCGCCAGACTTCACCTGCCAGGACACAATCTGCGTTCCCGGCTTGCCGTTGAGCACCAGATTGGGATTATGGTTGGCCTTTTTCACATCGCCGGTCAGCGTCCAGTCCATCCGGGCGGCGAAGTCGTTCTGGAAAGCATCGCGCCACCGCCAGATCGTCGCCGGCGCCGTACGGTATTTTTCCCCGTCTACCCCAACGACTTCATCCGCGGTGCTGGCGCGCAATCCGCCGTCGTCATCCGGCGCGATAGCGGCATAACGGCCGCCCCAACCGCCGTATTCCGCATGTTCGGGATCGCTAAGTCCAGTGCGCAACAAATAGAGAAATGAGGGAGAATCCCCTTCCATCGAATATTCCACCGCCGGATATACCGCCCCCAGCGGTCCTTTACGCCGGATGTTCTCCGCTAGCCACTCGTTATTCACCTTACTCATATCGCCGCCGACCGCCCGCGACGAAGATATGCCGATCCAGGTTGACAGAAAATACTCATTCCAGGCGTGAATACTGGTGATATAGCGCAGCTGTGGGAAATGGCCGCGGATCCACACGCCGGTATTATCCTGATCGGAGATGGCGTAAACGCGGATTTTACTAATGAAAGCCGCGACCTCCTGCGGCGTCCGGCGCGCCTGCACATCGTGCAGCGCCTGCGCCAGATCGACCGCGCCGCCCCATACGGTGATCCATAAAGGACGATGGTCCTGCTTATCGACGGCCTGAATAATCAGCTCCGATGCTTGCGTCGATTTGTTATCGCCGACGCCGGTCATGCCGAATTCCGCCCGGCCGCTGCGCACCACCTGACGTAACGCCTGGGCGGAGGGGTATCCCGGCGCATGTTTTTGCAGATTGGGCAGCACCCGTTCGTAGGCGTCGATACGTTCGTGGATCATCGGCGTGTTGACCTTGTCGCGCAGCCAGGTTGAGGTGGTCGCCACAATGCCTTCGACGTCAAATTGATTGCTATACAACAAAAACCTGACCAGAGACTGGGAGTCATCCGGCTCATTGCCGATATCGCTCAGAATCAGGATGCGGGTTTTTTCCGCGTTCACCGCAGCCGAGGCGCTTCCCTCCGTTACCCCGGAGGCGGCGGCAATAGCAAACGCGGGGCAGCCTGCCGCCGCCAGACATACGCCCAGAGAGATGGCTTTAATACCTTTGGCTGATAAAAACATATTTTTCCCCTTATCAGAAAACCACTTCGGCCTGAACGCCAAAGCTGATTTGATAGTCTTTGTTATCGTTAAAACTATGGTTGTCTATTTCATTATCCAGCGCGCGGAGATAGCTGGTGTAGAAACGAATTTCGGGACGAGATGTCAACAGACTGGTATCCACTTTAAACGTATGCGCCAGCGTCACCTTATAACCTGACTCATCATAGTTAATATTATCGACGCTATTTTCCTGAATAAAATAACCCAGTTCCAGCGCCGTCTGGTTAGTTCTACTCCAAATATAGGAGGGACGAATCACCGCGCGGAAGGTTTCAAAATCGGTGTGCGCCCCGGTATAGGCCGAATAAAGATCGTTACCGCGACCATATACCAGCGTATGGGCCATAATAACATCATCACGCAGGTATATTTCCCCCTGATTCACCAATCGCCAGCCAATGCCATCGCTGTGAATGCCATAATAGGAGCTGTTGTAATCAAAATCCGGGTTGGCGCTCGAAATATTCATAAACTGACTGGCCAGGGAATTGTTGGCGACCTGCGCCGTCAATTCATTAAACCCGCCGAGCACCGGATGCCGTAAAATAGCCTGCCCCAGCCATGACGATTTTACTTTATAGTCGTCACCGGAATTCTGCGCCGCTTTTTGCTCATCGGTCTGATTGGCGAAAGCATATTTCGCGCCAACTTCCAGTGACAAATCTTTGCTCAGCGGAATATTTTTATATCTGACTTCGGCGATATTGACATTGACCTGAGTGGTATCGCTACAGGTCGAGGTTCCGCAAACCGTACTGTAATTATCGATATCATTACGCGTCACGGCCATACTTAATGAACCGACGGGAAGTCGCCAGTCTTCAATACCCAGCCCCGCCCCGGAAAGCGTGCGGTTACTTTTCCAGTCCAGCATCTGGATTTCATATTGCGGCAAGGTGTGTTTACCGATCCAGAATTTCGCTTCCGGTGCAAACGGCAGGAACCCGGTCGTTTCAACGTACAGCTTGCTGAGTTTCCCCATGCCGCCGCCGGCCATTCCTTTTTCAAACGACTCATTACTCTGCGATAATCCCAGATCGCCTTCAAACTGCACGTTCGCCCAGATCGATTTATTCCCTTCCTGCCAGGCGCGCTTTTTAAACGACAGGTT
This sequence comes from Brenneria tiliae, assembly GCF_023347575.1. NCBI lineage: Bacteria > Pseudomonadati > Pseudomonadota > Gammaproteobacteria > Enterobacterales > Pectobacteriaceae > Brenneria > Brenneria tiliae. Next base: position 239,423 of record NZ_JAKPCB010000098.1, read on the forward strand.
GTACCATCCGTCATATTCATTACCGAATCGCCCTAGCGATCCCACCGCCCAGGATTTAGGACCGCCATTGGTGGTTGAGGCGTATCCGGTACGGAAATAACCCGAATATTTAAAGCCGGTATCATCCTGAACGTATTGGCTGATTTTTTTCAACGTTGACTCGGAAAGCACCGGATCGCTGCCACCCGCCGCCTCTCCGCTCGCCGGCGCGGCCGATAAACGTCCATCCGCCGCCGCGACCGCCTGGGGCTTCACCGCTGAAGAGGGCTGTATTTTTTCTTTTTGCTCATAGGCCTGCAGCCTCTCCTGGGTAATACGCAGCTGCTCTTCCAGCAGCGCCATCCGCTGTTCCAGCGTTAATGTCTGCGCCATAATATCCGGCGCAACCCCATAGCAGGACAACAACATTAAAACGAGCGCTTTCCTTCTGAAAGCCAGACGTTTTTTCTTCATCATTTATTCCTCATTAATATCGACAACTATCACCTGAGCGTACGCCGCGGCGATATATCCCTGATGCGGCAAAAAGCAGCAATTAATCTTCTTTGCGGTTATCTATTCCCCACTCATTTTGAATTAGCGTTGAGTCGATTGATATGGATAGTCAAAAACATGATTTCATCGGTGGTTAATTGATACTGGTAGTGGCGTTCAACATATTGGCAAACCCTCATCGCACAGGTATAAGCGATCGGCATTAACTCTTTTATGCCTTGATAAATACTGTCATCGGCATGGCTTACCGCATTCCGGCTGAGCAGTCGTAACGCGAAAAATTTCAAATGGGTGATAAAACGCTGGTAATCGATGGAATTCTCATCGTATTTAATACGCAGGTCATATTTTACGATGGTCAAAATATCCTTAATAAGTGTGGCGCTTTCCATTGTGCTTTGCATATCGCTGTTATTTATTGCATTAACCAGATGTAATGCAATAAACCCTGCTTCATCATCAGGCAAGCGAATATGCAGTTTCTCTTCAATAATATCCAGCGCGCGTAATCCGACCGAAAATTCTTTCGGATAGAAAACCTTGACTTCCCACAGCAGCTGATTATGAATTTTCAATCCCTCTTTATAGCGCTTGACGGAAAAATTAATATGGTCACTCAAGGCCAGAAACAGCGTATCCTGTAATTCAATGTTCAATGCATTACGCGCCAGCGCAATGATCTGCTCGCTAATATTCAGATATACGGGCGGAATTTCCGCCAGAATTTCCGCAAAAAAGGTATTCAGCCCGCCGCCGGTTTTGAGAAAACGGCTTTCAACCCGCTCCTCGTCCACCCGATCGCCGTTTTTCTTGCCAAAGCCAATGCCGCGCCCCAGCGCTACGCACTCTTCCCCCTTGTCCGTTATCACCAGCACCGCATTATTACTTAATATTTTATTTATTTTCATCACCGCGCCCGCATGGTTGCTTCAGCAGGGCAACGGCCGATTCACGGCCATTGCCCTGCTCCTGTACCGTCGTCATCCTTGCGTGTTGATTTTATTTACGGCGGATAGCCATCTCTGCATTATGCCAACGCGATGATGGTGGCGCCGGCCTTGTGGTGACCCGCGCGACTGAGACCGAGCAGGCGATAATCCTCCGCGTTGGTGACGACCACCGGCGTGATGGTGTCATAACCCGCTTGCGCTATCTCGGCGAGGTCAAACTCCAGCAGCAGCTGCCCTTTCTTCACGTTATCGCCTTCCGCGACCCGCATATGGTAATGCCGGCCTTCCAGCTGCACGGTATTGATCCCCACGTGGATCAGAATTTCAGCGCCGCCCTGTGAACGGATGCCAATCGCATGGCCGCTGTCGAACGTACTGGCGATTTGCCCGTCAACGGGCGAGTAGACGCGCCCTTCCCGCGGCCGGACGGCGATGCCCGCCCCGACGACGCCGGAAGAAAATACTTTGTCATTGACCTCGGTCAGCGGGACCAATTCGCCCTCCATCGGAGAGCCGATTTGTTCGGCGGACGCGGGTACGTCCTCCAGGCCGACAACGGCGGCCTGCGCCCCACCGGCGGCGGGCGCTGCCGATGACGTAGCAGATGATAAAGAGGAAGCGGACGAGGGCGCCGGCGTCTGCGCGGCAGGCTGCGCGGTCGGTTCATCGAATCCGACGATCATGGTTAACACCAGGCTGGCGACGAAGGCGATGGCGCAGCCGATGAGAAAGCCCAGAAAACCCTCGCCGTAGAAAATAGGCAGCGTCAGTAGTCCGGGCATTCCCATGGAGATCGCCGAACTCTTGGCATAGCCCGCCACCGCGCCGCCCATGGCCGCCGCGATCACCGCGCAGACAAAGGGCTTTTTCAGCTTCAGCGTAACGCCGTACACCCCAGGCTCGGTGATGCCGAACAGCGAGGCGATAAAGGTACTGCCCGCCAGCGCCTTGAGCTTTTTATCTTTGGTGCGCAGCATCACGCCCAGCAACGCCCCGGATTGGGCAAAGACCGACGGACTGGAAGCCGCTTTGAGGTAGCTCTGCCCCATTACGGAAATATCATTGATAAAGACGGTGACGAATCCCCAGTGCACGCCAAAAATCACCAGGATCTGCCAGGCGGCGGCAATCAGCGCGCCGGCGATAATCGGGTTAAAGCTATAAATGCTGACGAACAGCGAAGCGATTACTTCACTGGCCGAGATACCGATCGGTCCGATGGTCATCAGCGTCAGCGGCACCATCAGCGCCAGCAGGAAAAATGGCGTCAGAATATTCCGCACGCTCTCATGAATATGCCGATTCAGTAAACGTTCGATATACGACATCAGCCACACGCTGAAAATAATCGGGATCACCGAGGAGGTGTATTTCATCATCACCACGGGCAAGCCGAAGAACGTTACCGGCTGACCGGCCTCGAACAGCCCCAGTATCGAGGGGTAAACCAGCGCCCCGGCGACCGATACCGCGACGAAAATATTGGTTTCGAATTTACGCGCGGCGGTGATGGCCAACAGCATGGGCAGAAAGTAGAACAAGCTGTCGGAAGCCGCATGCAAAATGACGTAGGTGCTTTCCTTGTTGTGCAGCCAGCCCAGCGCGATGGCAATCGCCAGCACGCCTTTCATTACCCCGGCCGCCGCCATCGCGCCGAGCAACGGGGTAAAGATCCCCGCCACCAGATCAATCAGCCGTCCCATCAGCGAGACGTTATTGGCGGACTCCGCCGCCGGGCGTTTATTAGCGCCGTCCTCCAGCAATCCGGAAATCGGACCGAAAGCGCGATACACCTCCGGCACCCGATTGCCAATCACCACCTGTAACTGCCCCGATCCGTTGACCACGGTAATAACGCCGTCCAACGCTTCCAGCGCCGCCAAATCCACTTTCGCGTTATCGACAATTTTAAAGCGCAGACGCGTGGCGCAATGTACCAACGTCGAGACGTTCTCTTCTCCGCCGACCGACCTCAGAATACTTTCTGCTAGCACTTGGCTATTCATAATGACACTTCCCGTTTCGTAAATGGCTGCAACTGCCTATACAATCCACATCGTCTTGCTTGGTGCCCGCTGGCCAGCTGGAAAAAAAGCAAAAAAAAACCTGGATAAAACAGTGTGTGGCACACTGTTTTATCCAGGTCTCGCCCAGAAAATTCTGGTGGCGTCCTTGGCCCTCTTTCTAACAAGTCGGCGCGGAAAAAGCTACCGCCGTGTTTTATTTTGTGAAAACTGTCACTATTTTTTTGTGGCGTGCCATCCCTGGCCGCCACCCTTACGGGCCGTCGCTGACGCAACGTCAAAAACTTCTCCCGGAAGTTTTTTGTGGCGTGCCATCCCTAGCCGCCCCTTTACGGGCTAAGGAATCCCCAGAAATCTGGGAAAGGAATGTCTGTAAGTGCAGTGAGGGTTTCGTGCGCACTAACCTCAGTCGATTTCTGCGACCGTCGCAGCACGCGCCCGACACGGAGGGCTCAAGCGCCAGCCCCCCGTGCCCCCGGGCTTTTCGCGGAAATCGCGTCGCTACGCGATGCCTTCGGCGTTCGTGACCGCTGGTCGGGCCGCCATTGACGCGCTCCCGGCGCGGCACTGGCTTTCGCCGCGTCCATGCGGCTCACCCGGCGGTCACGCCCACCTCAGGGCAATTTTTTACGCGAAGAAAAACCTTAAAAAAACAACACCATGCTATCTAAATCGATTTATTAAATAATGCTTAATTATTTTCTGGGGGTTCCTCAGCCCAAAAGGTAGCGGCCATGATTGCCGCAATAAAAAAACGCCGGGAGCCTGAGGAATCCCCACAAAAATACTTTGTTTGTATTTTATATTTAACATGCTGATATTAAATACAAACTCAGTGTTTAAACTGTTCACCCCATGGCGTAAGAAATTACGCTGAGGTGGACGACCCCGCGAATGAGCCGCAAGGATGCGGCTCAAGCCAGTGCCGCGTCGGGAACGCGTCACTGGCGGTTCGGAAAAGGGGGCGACCGCCGAAGGAACCGCGTTAGCGGCGTGATTTCAGCCACAAGCCCGGGTCCGTAGGGTGGTGGCGTTTGAACCACCCTGCGTCGGGCGCGTGCTACGACGCAGCAGAAAAATGGCGGCTTTATCGCGCACGAAATATTCTCCGGCGTTACATATTTCAATTTCTGGGGGGTTCCCCGACCCCTAGGGCGACGTCAAGAAAAACCGCCGGACCTACCCACCGCGGCGATAACCAGCAGCGATGGATAAATCCGGCGGTCTTAGGGGTTATGCGGTTGCTTACTCAGCCGGCAAGGGTTTCGCGTCCGGTTTTGGCGGTTGAGTCAGGCGTTTTTCAAAATTGTCGTTGTACTGCTTCTTCTGCTCAGGCGTCAGAATATTATAAATCTTATTCTGGGTTTCCAGTCTGCTCAGCTGCTGCGCCTTGCGCGCGGCGTCAGCCTTATCCAACTGCGCCTGCGCCTTTGCCGCGTCAAAAGTATCGGAGGCGATCAGACCGTGGATTTCACGGCGTTCCTCCAATATGGATTTACGCGCATCGTCATGAGAAGCCCGCAAAATCTCTTTCACCTGCTGTTTCTGGGCCTCGGTCAGGTTCAGCTCTTTGAACAGCGCCTCATGGTGCGGACCGCGGGGGCCCTTTCCGTCTTTCAATACTCTTGCTTCCGGATGACCATGACCTTTGGGCGCGTCATCCGCGTGAGCAATACCCGTCATTCCCAGTGCCAAGGATGAAGCCACCAGCAGTGCTGTGAATTTACGCATAATTAATCCTTCTCTCAGGTTAACGCATTAACGACCGTTGTCGTTGTGTCGAAGGGAAGTATAGGTCCGGCTGCTTCAGTTAATTAGAGCAACGGTAAATATCTGCAAGGAATAACTTCATATTTGCGGCAAATGTGGAGAAGACGGGAGAAATGTGTAAGGAATCGGTAGCATTGCGTTAAACCTTGCGCGAGATAGCGCACGGCTCACCTGTCGCGCATCCAATCCGCTGGGCGATCAGGGCAGCGAGCGGACAAAATCCGCCGCGTCTTTTGCCAGCGCATCGATATGCGCGCTGATGACTTTGACTTTCTGCAGCAGCGGATTGCGCGCCGGCGAGCTATCCATGGCGTTCAGCTTGGCGACAAGCTGCTCAATCTGCTCGCCAAGCTGCGCTTCGCGCTGTCTGGACTGCGCCAGCTGCTGCTCCAGCTGCTGATAATCACGCCGCCAGATCTGCTGTTGTTGCCGAACGCTGTGCTCCAGTTCCTGAAACGCCCCGTCCAGCCGTGTCTGCAACTCTTCAACCCACATAGAGATTCCTTCGCCCGCTAATTCAGCGAATTATAATGGCACACCGCTCCGACAACAAACAATCCGGCCGCTTATTAATGCAGCGCTGCGTTTTCCCCTGCCGATGACAATGATATTAATCACAATAAATAAACATAAATTTCACAATTCAGCCGAATACAGCTAGCTTTATGGCAAGAACTCATCAGACCAGTTGTGCCCTTTTATCCGCTGCGCCTGTATGCCGGAGATTGCAATGGCTGCCTACCCTACTCTGTTTTCGCCGCTCGATCTGGGATTCACCACGCTAAAGAACCGGGTCGTTATGGGCTCGATGCATACCGGCCTGGAAGAGCATCCCGACGGTACGCAAAGGCTGTCGGCTTTCTATCGTGAACGGGCGCTGGGCGGCGTGGGCCTGATCGTCACCGGCGGTATCGCGCCCAACCCCAAAGGGGCGGTGGTAAAAGACGGGGCGTCGCTGCACGATGCGTCGCAGCTTGCCCACCACCGGGCGTTGACGCAGGCGGTTCATACGGCGGGAGGAAAGATCGCCCTGCAAATTCTCCACGCCGGTCGCTACAGCTACCAGCCACAGCCGCTGGCGCCTTCTGCGCTACAGGCGCCCATCAGTCCGTTTGTCCCGCTGGCCATGAGCGGGCAAGAGATTGAGCGGACCATCGCTGATTTCGCCCGTTGCGCCGCGCTGGCCCAGCGGGCGGGTTACGACGGCGTGGAAATTATGGGCTCGGAAGGCTACCTGATTAACCAGTTTCTGGTCGCCCGCACCAACCGGCGGGACGACGAATGGGGCGGCGATTTTCAACGCCGCAGCCGGTTTGCGCTGGAGATCGTCCGGGCGGTTCGTCGGATAACCGGCCCCGCGTTTATCATCATCTATCGTTTGTCGATGCTCGATCTGGTCGCCGACGGCTCAAGCTGGCAGGAGATTGAGCAGTTGGCGCAGGCCGTAGAAGGCGCCGGCGCCACCCTGATCAATACCGGCATCGGCTGGCATGAAGCCCGCATCCCCACCGTCGCCGCCCTGGTGCCGCGCGGCGCCTTTAGCTGGGTGACCCAACGGCTGATGGGAAAAGTCGGCATTCCGCTAATTGCCGCCAATCGCATCAACGATCCCGCCGTGGCGGAACAGCTACTCGCCGCCGGCTGCGCCGATATGATTTCGATGGCGCGCCCCTTTCTGGCCGACGCGGAGCTGGTGAACAAGGCCGCGGCAGGCCGTGCCGATGAAATCAATACCTGCATTGGCTGTAATCAGGCCTGTCTGGATCGGATCTTTATCGGCGAGCTGACCTCTTGTCTGGTAAATCCGCGCGCCTGTCACGAAACCCTTCTGCCGCTCACGCCGGCGCAGGTCGTGAAACGGCTCGCCGTGGTGGGCGCCGGACCGGCCGGTATGGCGTTTGCGATGAATGCCGCCGGGCGCGGCCACCGGGTCACGCTGTTTGAATCCGCCGCGCACATCGGCGGGCAGTTCGATCTGGCGCGGCAGATCCCCGGCAAAGACGAATTTAACCAGACCCTGCGTTATTACCGCCGCCAGCTGGCGTTGAATAAGGTGACGCTGAGGCTGGGCGTACGCGCCGGCGTGGACGACCTGGCTGATTTCGACGAGGTGATCCTGGCCAGCGGCATCGTGCCGCGCATACCGGCGATTGAGGGGATCGATCACCCCATGGCGTTAAGCTATCTGGATGTGCTGCGTGATAAAAAACCGGTCGGGAGGCGGGTGGCCATCATCGGCGCCGGCGGCATCGGTTTCGATACCGCCCACTATCTCAGCCAGCCGCCCCACGCCGATTTTTATGCCGAATGGGGCATCGACCGTCGGCTGCGCCGCAGAGGCGGCCTGCTGGGCAACCACGCGCATACGCTTCCCCAGCGCCGGGAGATAACCTTATTGCAGCGTAAGGCGGGAAAACCCGGCGCCAATCTGGGTAAAACCACCGGCTGGATCCATCGAGCCAGTTTACTGCGCCACGGCGTGACCATGCTGGAGAGCGTGCGCTATCAGCGCATTGACGACGAGGGATTGCATATTGTGCATCAGGGGCAACCGCGCTGCCTGCCGGTGGATAACGTCATCATCTGCGCCGGCCAGGAGCCGTGCCGCGAGCTTTACCTGCCGCTGCAAGCCGCCGGTCGCCGCGTGCATCTGATTGGCGGCGCCGACGTCGCCCAGGAACTGGACGCGCGCCGGGCGATAGAACAGGCCACCCGGCTGGCATTAAGCATTTGATCCGGGTTTACCTTGCCGCCGCGCTTTTCACCGCCCGCAGCACCACAAACTTGGCGTTGCCGGCAATCAGCTCTGCGTTGCCAAACAGCCGTTTCAGCTTGTGGAAGTAATCCAGATGGCGGTTGCCGACGATGCGCAACTCGCCGCCGACCTGAAGACAGCGGCGGGAATCGAGGAACATTTGCCAGGCGATATTATCGGTAACGGCCTGCTGCTGATGGAACGGAGGGTTACACAATACCGCCTGCAAGCTGTCGCGTGCCACGCCGGACAGGCCGTGATTAACGGCAAAACCACAGCGGTCCCCATCCTGCGGGCAATTAAGCGCAACGTTCATCCGGCTGGAGGCTATCGCCATATAGGACTCATCAAAGAAGCTGACGAAAGCGTCCGGGTTGGCGGATAGCGCCGCCAGCCCGATAACGCCGTTGCCGCAGCCTAAGTCGACGATTTTACCGTCCAGTTGCCGAGGCAAATGCTGCATAAAGAAACGGGCGCCGATATCCAGCCCGCCGCGCGAAAAGACATTGGCGTGGTTGTGAATGCGATATCCGAACTCTTCCAGATCCCACTCAGTAGTTAGTGGCTGCTCACTCACCTTTAAATCCGCCACCTCACAGTGGATCAAGCGCGCTTTTTTCCAGGCCAGCGAGGTTTTCGTCGGCCCCAGAATGCGCTCGAACAGCTGTAGCGTCGACGTATGGATGTCCCGGGCTTTGGCGCCGGCAATAATGCGGGTTTGCGGCGTCGCCACCTTGCGCAGCATACGCAGCTGATATTCCAGCAGCGCCATGGTTTTCGGAATTTTTATCACCGCCAATGCGGGCGCCGCGGGCAAATCCGCCAGGCTGTCCAGCAGTTCCACCGACTCCGCCTCAAAACCGTTCAGCGCCAGATTATGGCGCGTCGCCAGTTGGCTCATATACGAATCGCTGATGCTGATCGGCGACTGAGCCTGCAACCCGCAGGCCAACGCCCCGAAGGCGTCATTAAAAATCAGGCGGGGGCCGGGCGCCGTCTCCGCGGATGTAAGCTCTCGCAGCAGAAACTCATCCGCCGCCTCCCACGCCTGCAGCGCCGTGTTGTCGGCTACCGGAGGATAACGCACCAGCGTCAGATTACGCGTTTCCAGTTCGAGTTGGCTCATTCTCCCTCCTGAATCACAAAATTTGCGCTGTTTATCCCCTAAAATCACGCGCCAGTAAATGCTTTTCTCAGACGGACAGGCAATCGGCCCGTTATCCATACCTTAACAGTAACCTTGTGTTGTTATTTCACCATGATAATCCGAACGCTTTACCGCATCGGGCCGAACGAAACGCCATCTCCGCCATCGTGACGATATTTATTTGACCGGGATCAACTTTTCACCTATCTTCTGTGGCAGCAAAGGGGAGTAACTTTTCCGCCGGTCAATCGTCATTACGGTGCCGTACCCGCCAGATTCAACAGGCTGGGGAAACGCATCCGGTTACCGGGCAACCTTAAGCAGATTACCGCATTAACGTTGTAAGTGAGACCTTGCCGGGAGGCGAGGTGCATTTGCAGCTATAATGATTAGCGGCCAGCGTCTTCCGACGTTGGCCGTTTTTGTTTTTATTCAAAGGAAATTGCTATGCATACCATTGGCACGCCGTGGCTATGGGGCAGCTTTGCTGCCATTGTTATCATCATGCTGGCCGTCGACCTGCTCTATCAGGGGCGCAAGGGTTCGACAGTGATGACCTTCAAACAAGCCGCCGCATGGTCGATTGTCTGGGTGTCGCTCTCCCTGCTGTTCAACGCCGGTTTCTGGTGGTATCTGGACGGCGCCCTGGGGCGGGAAGTCGCCAATACGCAGGCGCTGGCCTTTCTGACCGGTTATCTGATCGAAAAAGCCCTCGCCGTCGATAATGTGTTCGTCTGGCTGATGCTGTTCAGCTATTTCTCGGTGCCGCCGCAATATCAGCGCCGGGTGCTGATTTACGGCGTGCTGGGCGCCATAGTCCTGCGTACGCTGATGGTGTTCGGCGGCAGCTGGCTGGTGACCCAGTTCCAATGGCTGCTGTACGTATTCGGCGCATTTCTGCTGTTTACCGGCATCAAAATGGCGCTGGCGAAAGAGGATGACGGCGCCATCGGCGACAAGCCGCTGGTGCGCTGGCTGCGCGGACATCTGCGTATGACCGACAACATTGAAAACGACAAATTCTTTGTTCGTCGCAGCGGCATACTTTATGCCACGCCGCTGTTTCTGGTGCTGATACTGGTGGAAATCAGCGACGTTATTTTCGCCGTCGACAGCATCCCGGCCATCTTCGCCGTGACGACCGATCCCTTTATCGTCCTGACCTCCAACCTGTTCGCCATTTTGGGGCTGCGCGCCATGTACTTCCTGCTGGCGGGCGTGGCGGAGCGTTTCTCCCTGCTGAAATACGGGCTGGCCGTCATCCTGATTTTCATCGGCATCAAGATGCTGCTGATCGACCTGTTCCATATTCCCATCGCCATTTCGCTGGGCGTGGTTGCCGGAATTCTGGCCGTCACCCTGCTGATCAATATTTGGGTCAACCGCCGCGCGGAGCGGTAACCGCCCCGCTTTTCCGCTCTTGCCGCACGGCGTTTCTGCCGTGCGGCAATCCTCCCCCGCCGATAAAAAAACGCCGGGAGCGTTTTTCAACGTCGTTTGCGACGGCCCGCTAGGGTGGCGGGCAGGACGCCCGCCATAAAAAATCCGACCCACCGCAGAAAAAAGTGCCATCGCCTCTTCTCCTGGTATGATTTTCTCATATACTGACACGCGCAAACACATCTCGTTACGGAATAGAAAGAAATCCGGCGTCTCGCTCGCCAGAGGTTTCACCTCTGTAAAACACAATCACTCAACGGAAACGGCCGCGCCGTCAATACTATGGAAAATCAACAGTCACGTTTTTTGCAGTACATTACTCGCGGTAGTCTGGTGCAACAGATACTACTGGGGCTGGTCGCCGGGATTATTCTGGCGTCGGTGTCGACCAAAGCCGCGATCGCCGCCGGTTTGCTGGGCATATTGTTCGTCGGCGCCCTCAAGGCCGTGGCGCCGGTGCTGGTGTTGATGCTGGTCATGGCCTCCATCGCCAATCATCAGCAGGGGCAAAAAACCAACATTCGTCCGGTGCTGGTGCTTTATCTGATCGGCACCTTCTCGGCGGCGCTGATCGCCGTGGTGCTGAGCACCCTCTTCCCTTCCACGCTGGCGCTCAGCGCGCAGGCGGCAGACATTACGCCGCCCTCCGGTATTGTGGAAGTGCTGAAGGGGCTGTTGATGAGCGTCATCGCCAACCCGATCCATGCGCTGCTGAACGCCAACTATATCGGTATTCTGGCGTGGGCCGTCGGATTGGGGATAGCGTTCCGCCATTCCGCTGCGAGCACCAAAACCCTGATTACCGATGCGTCCGATGCGGTCACCTTTATTGTGCGCGTGGTGATCCGCTTCGCGCCCCTGGGGATTTTCGGTCTGGTCGCCGCCACGCTGGCCGAAACCGGTTTCGGCGCACTGTGGGACTATGCCCACCTGCTGATGGTGTTGATCGGCGGGATGCTGCTGGTGGCGCTGGGCGTCAATCCCCTGATCGTCTACTGGAAGACGCGCCGCAATCCTTATCCGCTGGTATTGCGCTGCCTGCGTGAAAGCGGCGTAACCGCCTTTTTCACCCGCAGCTCCGCCGCCAATATCCCGGTGAATATGGAACTGTGCCGTAAGCTGAAGCTGGATGAAGATACCTATTCCGTCGCCATTCCGCTGGGCGCCACCATCAATATGGCGGGCGCGGCCATTACCATCACCGTGCTGACCATGGCGGCGGCCAACACCCTGGGCATCCATGTCGATCTGCCCACCGCGCTGCTGCTCAGCGTGGTGGCGTCGCTCTGCGCCTGCGGCGCGTCCGGCGTCGCCGGCGGTTCGCTGCTGCTGATCCCGCTGGCGTGCAGCATGTTCGGCATCTCAAACGATATCGCCATGCAGGTGGTGGCCGTCGGCTTTATCATCGGCGTATTGCAGGACTCCGCGGAAACCGCGGTCAACTCCTCGACGGACGTGATTTTTATCGCCGCGGTTTGCCAGGCGGAAGACGACAAATTGGCGAAGCAAGAACGGCTGAATACGCTGTAACCCGGCGTTATCACCTGCCACCCCTGCTCTCTTGTCGCCCCCTGCTCCCTTGTCATCCTCTATTCCCTTGTCATCCCCGCGAAGGCGGGGATCTTGTACTCCGAGCCGCCAGCGGAAAGATCCCCGCCTACGGCTGCGGGGATGACGGAAATGGGAGCCGGGGATAACGGTGGCGGTATTCGTAGGAACGAAATACGCAGAATGACGGGATCGACGACATTATTTATCGACCGCATGGCGTTACGCCTTATCCGCCTTTTTTTTCTCCACCTTAAACGGATCGATACCGCGTTTCTGCATCCGCCGGAAACGGATGATGTTAAAACCATTCATCAGCAGGAAACTGCCTTCAATCAGCGAGCCGCCGATCGACCCCAGCCAGATATTATGCGTTACCCAGCAGGCGGTAGAGCACCACATTACACAGCGCGTGGTTAAACCCGACGTCCGAAACAGCGCCCAGGTGCTGGCGATCGTTCCCACTATCGGCAGCAGCTCCACCATATGCCGTATACCGGGCAGACCGAGCGCCAGCGTCAGAGCGATAAACACGAACATCACGGCGATATTATGCGTTTTGATCGATATCAGCGTACGGGCGGAATTCAGCATCGCGCTGATCCCCGCCGCATTCGCGCCCATCATAAAAAAGTGACAGCCGATAACCAGGGTGTACACCGAGAGCTGTAGCTTGAATTTACGCTCGTCGCGATTAAAAAACAGAGTAATACCGACCAGAAAGGCCAATACCCCCACCGACTGGGCAAACCAGTAATACGCCATTGATCCCTGCCTTAAAAACGACCGTGGAAAAGCAAAACGGCGCCATATAAATGAAACGCCGTTTTATCTTAGTTTTAGCACAGCAGATTTACAATGTTACGCCACTTTTAAAGATAGCCAACTCACGGAAGTCATTAATTTCATTTTTCGCCGCTTTGCCATCGGCAATCTCGACGATCAGATCGACAAACCGCGCCAGCAGTTCATCCATCGCCATGCCGTGAATCAAACGGCCGGCGTCAAAATCGATCCAGTGCGGCTTTTTTTGCGCCAGTTCGCTGTTGGTCGCCAGCTTCACCGTCGGGACAAAACCGCCGTAAGGCGTACCGCGTCCGGTACTGAACAGCACCATATGACAACCCGCAGCCGCCAGAGCGCTGGTTGCCACCGCGTCATTGCCCGGCGCGCTGAGCAGATTAAGCCCCGACGTATGTAAGCGCTCACCATACTTCAGCACATCCACCACCTTGCTCTGGCCGGCTTTTTGCGTGCAGCCAAGGGATTTCTCCTCCAGCGTGGTGATGCCGCCCGATTTATTACCCGGCGAGGGGTTTTCATAAATCGGCTGCTGGTGGGCGATAAAATAACGTTTGAAGTCATTGACCATCCGCACCGTTTTTTCAAAGGTGGCCCGATCGCGGCAACGGCTCATCAGAATGCGCTCGGCGCCAAACATTTCCGGCACTTCCGTCAGTACGGTGGTGCCGCCGTTGGCGATCAGATAGTCCGAAAAACGGCCCAGCAGCGGGTTGGCGGTAATCCCCGACAGCCCGTCGGAGCCGCCGCACTCCAGACCGAATTTGAGTTCGCTGAGCTTGCCCGCTTCACGCCTGTCGTAACGCATCGCCTGATACAGCTCATGCAAACGCGCCACTCCGGCCTCCACCTCATCATCCTGCTGCTGGCAAATCATAAAGCTGACCCGCGCGGCGTCATATTCACCCAGCGTGGCGCGAAAATCATCCACCTGATTATTCTCGCACCCCAGCCCGACGACCAGCACCGCGCCGGCATTCGGATGACGCACCATGTTTTGCAGCACGGTGCGGGTGTTCTCATGGTCCTGCCCCAGCTGCGAACAGCCGAACGGGTGGCTGAACAGATGCACGCCGTCGATGTCCTGCGCATCCTGCGTTTCCTTCAGAAAACGCTGCTGGATCTGCCGGGCGATGCCGTTGACGCACCCCACCGTCGGCAGTATCCACAGTTCGTTGCGGATGCCGACATCCCCGTTGCCGCGGCGGTAAATCCGCACCGGCCGATCGGCCATTTGCGGCGGCAGATCGATAAATTCCGGCTGATATTGATAGTCATCCACATCGCTCAGATTGGTTTTCGCATTCTGGGTATGAATATGTTCGCCCGGCGCAATGGCCGCCAGGGCATGGCCGATCGGCAGACCGTATTTGATAATCATCTCGCCGGCGGCGATGGCTTCCAGCGCGAACTTATGGCCGCGCGCGACGCTTTGCCGCAGCGTCGCCGTGCGGTCGCCCGCGGACACCGATACGCCCGGCGCCAGATCGCGCAGGGCCACCGCCACATTGTCCGCAGGATGAATTTTTATCACGCTTTGCATGGCTACACCTTTTTGCTGTTAGCAATACGCTTCCACCGCCGCCCGCATGCCGCGCTCAACGATGGTTTGCAACTGCTGCGTGACCTGCGCCGCCAGCCCCGGCACCCGGGTCAAATCCTGTTGCCAGTGTTCGGTATCGCTGAGTACGGTATTGACCAGATCGGCCAGGCTGACGGTGCGCTGTTTAACGCCGGCCCATAAGGCGGCATAACAGGCCAGCCAGCGGGCATAATCCTGCAACGGATAGCTTTCCCCTGCGCGCTCGCCCCGGTAAAACGCCAGCAGCGCCGCCAGGGCGAACGTCAGACGCGGCGGCAGCTCGCCGCGGCGCTCGCGGTATGCCAGCAGCTGCGGCAAAATGCGGGTGCGGAATTTGGTCATGCCGTTCAGGGAGATAGACAGCAGTTGATGCTGGATAAAGGGATTACGGAAGCGGCTTAATACGGCCCGGGTAAACGACGTCAGCTCATCGCTGGGCAAATCGAGCGTCGGTACGATCTCTTCCACGATGGTTTTTTCCACAAACCGGCCGATCCGGGCATCGTTCATCGCCTCTCCAACGGTGTCCAGCCCCGCCAGCCAGGCGACAGGCACCAGCGCGGTATGCGCGCCATTGAGGATGGCGACCTTGCGCTCCTTATAGGGTTTGAGATCCTCGACGAAGCGAATATTGAGATCCAGCTTATTCAGACGCAGCTCCTCCGCCAGCCACGGCGGTCCCTGAATCACCAACAGATAGAAGTATTCGGCGGCGTCCAGCAGGCTGTCCTGATAGCCCAGCTCTTGCTGTAACTCGTCCGCTTCGCCATGCGGATAGCCGGTGACGATCCGGTCCACTAGCGTGGAGCAGAACCTATTGTGTTCGTTCACCCAGGCGGCGAATGCGGGCGGCAGCGCCCACTGTTCGGCGTAGCGCAATACCAGCGCTTGCAGCGCCGCGCCGTTATCATCGATCAGTTCGCAGGGCAGCAGTGTCCAGCCCTTGTCCGCGGCGCCGTCGAAATGGCGAAAACGTTCATACAGCAGGCGGGTTAGCTTGGCCGGAAAACTGACGGGCGGCGTATCGGTCAGGCGGTCGTCGGCGCGGTAACAGATCCCGGCCTCGGTGGTATTGGAAAAAACCAGGCGTATGTTCGGGTCGCGCGCCAGCGCCAGATATTCATCAAACTGACGATAGGTATTGATTTCACGGTTGACGGAGCGGATCAGCCGCGATTCGCGCACCGTCTCGCCCTGTTCATTCAGGCCGCGAACGAGGGTGGTGTATAAACCATCCTGTCGGTTCAGCGCGGACGGGGAGTCGGCATCTCGCGGGCGCACCACCACGATCCCCGCATCCAGATCGGTATGTTCATTCAGCAAGTCCAGCTGCCAGTCGATAAAGGCGCGCAGGAAATTGCCTTCGCCAAATTGAATAACCCGGTCCGGGTGCCGGCGACCGGGGAAATGACGACGGTTTAACGTTTGCATTGACAGGTTACCTCGGGAGAGCGTTCGCATGCGGGATGCGGCGGATGCAATACCGCCGCCGTCCTTGCCTGAAATCACACCGCTGGGCGACAGGCCGCCCACTCAGGGTTTACAGTTCAATGGCGAAATACTTTTCAGCGTTGGCGAAACAGATGTTTTTCACCATTTCGCCCAACAGCGGCAGGTCGGCGGGCGCTTCGCCCTCCTCCACCCAGCGCCCGATCATCTGGCACAGAATGCGCCGGAAATACTCATGGCGGGTGTAAGACAGGAAGCTACGGCTGTCCGTCAGCATCCCGACGAAGCGGCTCAACAGCCCCAGCTGCGCCAGTTGGGTCAGTTGACGCTGCATACCGTCTTTCTGATCGTTAAACCACCAGCCCGAACCAAACTGCATCTTGCCCGGTATACCCTCACCCTGGAAGTTGCCCGCCATGGTGGCGATCGCTTCGTTATCACGCGGATTCAGGCAGTAGAGGATGGTTTTCGGCAGGCGATCGTCTTTTGCCTGCGCGTCCAGCAGGCGGGAAAGCGGCTGAGCCAGAGGCCGATCGTTGATGGAGTCAAAGCCGGTATCCGGCCCGAGAAGCCGCAGCTGGCGGCTATTATTGTTGCGCAATGCGCCGATATGGTACTGCTGCACCCATTCGCGACGGTGGTATTCACCGCCCAGAAACAGCAGCACGGCGGTTTTGAACCGGGCCGCCTCTTGCGGCGTCGGCTGCGCGCCGCTCAGGCGGCGGGAGAGGATCGCATCCAGCGTCGCCTCATCCGCTTCGCCGTATACCACCTCGTCCAGCGCATGGTCGGATACCTTGCAACCGTGCGCGGCAAAGTGGTCCATGCGTTTTTTCAGCGCGGCGCACAAATCGCCGAAACGGGTAATGGTCGTATCGGATACCGCTTCCAGGCGCAGCATATAATCAGCAAAGCCTTCCGCTTCGATATTGAACGCTTTGTCCGGGCGCCAGCTCGGCAGCACTTTAATGGCAAAGCTGTCGTCCTGGGCGATGGCTTTATGGTGGCGCAGGTCGTCCAGCGGATCGTCGGTGGTGCCCACCATTTTCACGTTCATTTGCCGCATAATGCCGCGCGCCGTAAAGTCGTCACGCTCCAACAGGGCGTTGCCGCGCTGCCAGATATCTTTGGCGGTTGAGGGGGACAACAGCGTGCCGGTAATGCCGAACGGACGGCGCAGCTCCAGATGCGTCCAGTGATACAGCGGGTTGCCGATAGTATGGGGAACGGTCGCCGCCCAGGCCGCAAACTTTTCCCAATCGCTGGCGTCCCCGGTGCAAAAGCGCTCGGCAACGCCGTTGGCGCGCATCGCCCGCCACTTATAGTGATCGCCCTTCAACCAGATGTCATACAGATTCTTAAAGCGATAATTTTCCGCTATCTGCTGCGGCGGTAAATGGCAATGGTAGTCAAATATAGGCTGACTGGCGGCATAGTCGTAATATAACCGGCGGGCAAACGGGCTATCCAACAGGAAATCTTCACTGAGAAACTGAGACATATTTTTCGTCCTTACCGTGCGGTTGGTGCGGCAAATGGGGTGATCGCTCAAAGATGTCACACCAATT
Source organism: Brenneria tiliae (assembly GCF_023347575.1). Classification (NCBI taxonomy): domain Bacteria; kingdom Pseudomonadati; phylum Pseudomonadota; class Gammaproteobacteria; order Enterobacterales; family Pectobacteriaceae; genus Brenneria; species Brenneria tiliae. The sequence goes on from NZ_JAKPCB010000098.1 coordinate 256,952, forward strand.
ATGTTCGATATCTCACACCATTAGTGAGGCCAGGATCGCAAAAAACCCCACAAACGGGATAATATCAACGCTATGCCGGCAAACCAGCGACGGCTACGGCGTATAACTGTGACTCAAACCTTGGTGGCGGTCGCCATTAGGTGGTATAACAGATCATTCCCGAAGATTAGCGAGACAGGGCTCCAGGCCCTGACATCGCACATGGACCGTTATCTATCTAAGAGCAGGCATCATGGAACTCACAGAACCCCGGCGTCTCTACCGGCAGCTTGCCGCGGAATTGAAGCAGCGTATCGAAGGCGGCGTTTATCCGGTTGGCGAAAAGCTGCCGGCGGAACGTTATATCGCCGAAGAAATGAACGTCAGCCGCACCGTGGTGCGCGAAGCGATCATTATGCTGGAGGTGGAAGGATACGTTGAAGTCCGTAAAGGCTCCGGTATTCACGTGGTCTCCAACCAGCGGAAAAATCTGGTAATCCATAACGATGACGTCGAATTCGCCACCGTCGGTCCGTTTGAACTCCTGCAGGCCCGTCAGCTGATTGAAAGCAATATCGCCGAATTCGCCGCTACCCAGGTTACCCGGCAGGATATCGTGCAATTGGTGGAAATTCAGGAGCATGCCCGGCAGGAGGACCGCTTCCGCGATTCACACTGGGATTTGCAATTCCACGTGCAGGTGGCGCTGGCCACCCAAAATTCGGCGATGGCGACCATCGTCGAAAAAATGTGGAGCCAGCGCATTCACAACCCATACTGGCGTAAACTGCAGGAACATATTGACGACAGGTCGATTGAAAGCTGGTGCGACGACCACGACAAGATCCTGAAGGCGCTGATTCGTAAAGATCCTTATGCGGCCAAGCTCGCCATGTGGCAGCATCTGGAGAACACCAAACAAATGCTGTTCCGCGCCACCACCGACGATTTTGAATTCAATGTGGACCGCTATATGTTTGCGGACAACCCGGTCGTCCACCTGGATCAGATAAATATCGGCAAGCCCTGATGACGCTTTATCGCGACGTCGTCCCCGGTCCCTGAACCGGGGCAAAGAGTCAAAAAGCGTCGATTTCTGTCAGCGAGTGTAAAATATGGCGGAAACACCACTATTGGCGTCATAACATGCCTTAAATCAACCTGCTTGCTATGATATTTTTCTGTCTCAATACCGCCCGTTTTGTTACAGTTAGAGCGCTTTTTTACACATAATTCGCAGCTTTGGGCGTAAAACGCGTCAGTGACAGACAATCCATAACCAAATGGTTTTGGGCTACTATCTGTCAGGTAGGCAGAAACGCGATCGGAGAACAATAATCAGCCCCGAACGCCGGCATTATCATCGGTATGGCCGCACACAGATATTATCTTCCAAGAAACGTCGCTGAATGGGCCGCCTGATGAACCGTATTCACCTTTTATCATGACCGGAAGCGTTTATATCGCCATGGGTTAAATGAAATGCAGCTGTATTAGGAATACCGGATGGATATTATTAAAGAACTGTTAAATGCACTCTGGCACCAGGATTTTGATGTTTTAGCCGATCCCAAACTGGTGTGGACCATCTACCTATTGCTGTTCTTAATCCTTTTTCTGGAAAATGGCCTGCTGCCCGCCGCCTTCCTGCCCGGCGACAGTTTACTTATTCTGGTTGGCGTGCTGGTGGCCAAGGGCACGATGAATTTCCCCTTTACCATCGTCCTGCTGACAACGGCGGCCAGCCTGGGATGCTGGGTCAGTTATATTCAGGGGAAATGGCTGGGCAATACGCGAATAGTGCAAAGCTGGCTGTCGCATTTACCCGCCCATTATCACCAGCGCGCGCACCAACTTTTCCATCGACACGGACTTTCCGCGCTATTAATCGGGCGCTTTCTGGCATTTGTTCGTACACTATTACCAACGATCGCCGGCCTGTCAGGCTTAAACAACGCTCGTTTTCAGTTCTTTAACTGGATGAGCGGGCTATTGTGGGTATTGATTCTGGTTTCGCTCGGTTTCGCATTGGGGAAGACCCGCGTATTTCTGAAATATGAAGACGAACTGATGTTTTTCCTGATGATGCTGCCGCTGGCGCTGCTGTTTATCGGCCTGTTTGGATCACTATTCGTACTCTGGCGTAAAAAGCGTACCGCAAACGCAGAAAAAGGAAATTAACGGTGTCAATCCGCCGGTTTTACCGCAAAAAAATATGGCGCATACTATTGCTGGTGACGCTGCCGCTCCTGGCGCTGACGCTGTCGCCGGGCCGCCCCCAGAGTGAGGCGATGCTGCATATCAAACCGCTTTATCACGGCGCGGCGCTGCCTGACGGCTTCTATATTTATCAGCGATTGAACGAACACGGCATCGCCATAAAGAGCATCACCCCCGCGCAGGACAGCCTGATCGTGCGTCTGGTTTCTCCCGAGCAGAGCGTTGAAGCCAGAAACGTACTGCGCGTCTCCTTGCCCAAAGCGAACATCACTACGCAGCAGGCCGCCAAACCCGCGCCCTACTGGCAGCAAAAGCTGACGCAAAAACAATCTAAACTGGGATAAGAAATTGAAACTACATCATATTATGATGGCCGCCCTAGTGGCATTCACGGCCGGCGCCACGGCTCAGGCCGCCGATAGCCAGGGCGGCTGTTTACAAAAACAGCAGGAAATTCAGCGCCAGATCGACCACGCCCGCAACCACGGCAATCAGCAGCGCATCGCCGGATTGCAACGCGCGCTGGACGGGGTGAAATCACACTGTACCGATGAAAAGCTGGCCGCCGAACACCAGAACAAAATTGCGGAAAAACGTGCGGAAGTGGCTGAACGCCAACGGGATCTGAACGAAAGCAAACGCGACGGCGATCCGCAAAAAATCCTTAAACGCGAGCAAAAACTGGCTGAAGCGCAGCAGGAATTGCAGGCGGCGGAAAAAGATAAATAGCCCGAACGGCGGCCGGTATAGGTCGTTTTACCGCCGCCCGCATCGCTCATTTTATAACCAGAATGCAAATTACTAAAACTTACAACAAGTTATCAGAATTATCCGCGCGCAGTTTAACAAGCATAAATTGAAACATAAGCTATAGTTAAATCTCCTGCTTTATGACGACAAATAAGGGTTATTCAATATGGCTAAAGATCAGAATTCCGAGTATTTACGCGCTGAATTAAAATCGCTGGCAGATACGCTGGAAGAAGTATTGAGCACCTCCAGCGACAAATCCAAAGCAGAACTGGACAAACTGCGCAGCAAAGCAGAAACGGCGCTGAAAGAAACCCGTTCCCGTCTGAGCGATACCGGTGAGAAAATCGCCTCCCAGACCCGCGAAGCGGTGGGATATGCCGACGACTATGTGCGTGAAAATCCGTGGACCGGCGTTGGCATCGGCGCCGCGGTGGGTGTAGTGCTTGGTGTCCTGCTTTCCCGCCGTTAATTATCCTGACCATTATGACGGATAAACAACGACAAGGCCCCGCCAGCGGGGCTATAGCTTCAGCTCAACGCATCATCACCATTATCGTCAATATGGTGGAAACACGTGTCCGCCTGGCCGTTATCGAACTCGAAGAAGAGAAAACCAATCTGATTCAGTTGCTGATAATGGCCGGATTGACGCTGCTTTTCGCCACATTTGGGCTAATGAGCCTGATTGCATTGATTATATGGGGAATAGAGCCCCAATATCGCCTGTTTGCGCTGGGATGCATTACCGCGACCCTGCTTGGACTGGCCGTCATTGGCGGCATCTGGACGCTGCTGAAGGTGCGGAGATCCACCCTGCTCAAGGCTACCCGCAAAGAGCTGGCAACCGATCGGGAGCTGCTGGAGGATGAATCAAAATGAGTCATCAGCCACGCGACGAAGAAAAAACCCGGCTTTTACGTAAAATCCAGCAGCAAAGGCTGGATTTATCGGCGGCTAAAAAATGCTGGCTGGAATCAACCGCTCCCTATGACCGCTACTGGCACAACCTGCTGCAATGGCGGAAATACTGGGTTTTCGGCTCCGGCCTTATCGCTCTTTATGGCGTTCGCCACCCTAGCCGCATGATCCGCTGGGCGCGCCGCGCAGTCGGGCTGTGGGGTACCGTCAGGCTTTTCCGCAAAACCTTTTCCCTGCGCTAACTTTCCCTATCCCCTCATCGCCAGATATTCGCCTTTTATCGTCTGGCGTTTACGCTATGCCGATTGCCATGGTCGCAACATCAATTTTTCTGAAGAAAACCAACAATTTTACTCGCTGGCGCCCGATTCCATCTCTCTATACTATCTGCTCCATAAGCTGATAGCAGGGGATATTTTCAATAAATCCCTGCATCTAACCCACGTCAGGTCATTAATGTCTGTGAAAAAAATATTGGAGAGATGATGAAAAATTTAGAAAGTACTGCCCTGTTGGTTGCGCGTATTTTAATACCGATTCTATTTATCGTGGCGGGTTACGGAAAGCTGGGCGATGCCTATGCCGGCACGCAACAGTATATGCAGGCCATGGGGGTTCCGACCTTCCTGCTGCCGCTGACGATTTTGCTGGAACTGGGCGGCGGTCTGGCAATCCTGTTTGGTCTGCTGACCCGTACCGTTGCGCTGTTCACCGCCGGTTTTACGCTGCTGACGGCGCTGCTTTTCCACACCAATTTCGCCGAAGGCGTTAACCAGATCATGTTCCTGAAAAATCTGACCATCGCCGGCGGGTTACTGTTGCTGGCCGTTACCGGTCCCGGCGCCTACAGCATTGACCGCATCCTGAATAAAAAGTGGTAACACCGGGAGTTTTCTCCCCTGTACTACACTTGGTTTATTAAAATGCACGGCGACGGCAACCGTCGCCGTTGCGCATGGTTTATCAACGGGAGGATTTATGGGGCAACTGGTTGACGGCGTATGGCACGATACCTGGTACGAAACCAAATCTACCGGCGGTCACTTTAAACGTTCGGAGTCGCATTTCCGACACTGGATCACCGCGGACGGCGAGCCGGGAATCACCGGCGACGGCGGCTTTCAGGCCGAGTCCGGCCGCTATCATCTGTATGTTTCCCTTGCCTGTCCCTGGGCGCACCGCACCCTGTTAATGCGCCAATTGAAAGGACTGGAAGCCCATATCGCCGTTTCCGTCGTTCATCCGTTAATGCTGGATCATGGCTGGACCTTCGATACCGACTTCCAGGACGCCACCGGGGATGCGCTGTATCAGCATGAGTTTCTCTACCAGCTGTATCTGCACGCCGACCCCGGCTACAGCGGACGCGTTACCGTTCCGGTACTGTGGGACACCGAACGGCATACGATAGTCAGCAACGAGTCGGCCGATATCATCCGCATGTTCAATAGCGCCTTTGACAATATCGGAGCCAAACCGGGAGATTACTATCCGCCGGCGCTGCGCGCCCAGATTGATGAACTGAACGGCTGGATCTACGATCGGGTCAACAACGGCGTGTATAAAGCCGGTTTCGCCACCAGCCAGCCGGCCTATGACGAAGCCGTCAGCGGCCTGTTCGCCGCGCTATCCCGGCTGGAGTCGATTCTAGGACGCCAGCGTTACCTGACCGGCGATAGCCTGACCGAAGCGGACTTGCGCCTGTGGACGACGCTGATACGCTTTGACCCGGTTTATCACACCCATTTCAAGTGCGATAAATACCGCTTAAGCGATTATCCGCAGCTGTACGGTTTTTTGCGCGATATCTACCAGCTGCCCGGCGTGGCGGATACCGTCAATCTGGCGCATATTCGCCACCACTACTATCGCAGCCACCGCACCATCAATCCGCACGGCGTGATATCCGTCGGGCCGGCTCAGGATCTGGATAGCCCCCACGGGCGGGACAGGCGGTTTTCCCCGGCAATAAGCGAGTAACCGGCTGGGAAAGTCGCCTGTAACCCGGGCCCCTCGCCACGCTCTCCCTAATAACGAGCTTTATCAATGGATTGAGGCGTGAGCTATCGCGCCTTTTCTGCATCAAGCGCGGGAAAACTCAGGCCTGATGCAGCAGCTTGGGGATTTCGCGTAAAAACCAGGACTTCGCCTCGCCCATACTGTCGCGCCGCCAGGCCATGATGATCTGGCTTTCCAGCGAATACTCAGGGCTGACGACGCGCAGGCGGCCTTCGGCGATATCCTGCGCCACCATCGGATAAGGCATGGTCGCCACCCCCAGCCCGGCCAGCAAGGCGCGGCGTTTATCATCAAGGGAGCTGAGGGTCAGACGCTGCTGCTTGTCCAGCAGTTGCACGGTTAATACCGGGCGCTCGCGGGCGGTGTCCGCCACGGCGATCCCACGGTATTTCACCCGGGTCACCTCGGAAAGCGGCTCCGGCTCCTGATGTATCGGATGGTCGGGGCTGGCGACATAAACGTTCTTCATCGTATACAGCTTGCGGCTGTTCACTTCGGAAGAGGCGCGGAAATGCATATCCGGCGCAATGACGATATCCGCCCGCCCCTGCTCCAGGCGCTCCCAGGCGCCGGCCAATACCTCCGTCAAAAGTGAAACCTGGGTGTTGGCCTTCTGCGACAATTTATCCAGCAGCGGAAAGAGCTTTGCGGTCGGGATCAGCGCCTCGACGACGATGGTCAGATGGGTTTCCCAGCCGCGGGCCAGCGCTTCGGCATCGGTGGTAAGCTTATCGGCGGCTTCCAGCAGGATGCGCCCGCGCTCCAGCAGCATACGCCCGACATTGGTGAATTTGGTGCGATGTCCCGATCGATCGAATAACACCACATCCAACTCTTCTTCCAGCTTTTGCATGGTATAGCTCAGGGCCGAAGGTACGCGTCCCAACTCATCCGCCGCCGCGGCAAAACTTCCCCGCCGGTCAATCGCATCCATGACTCTTAAGGATTCCAGCGTCAATGCTCGTTCTTTAGACATGTAGACACTCATTCAGTAATTTTGAATATACCCACCAGATTAACTAGCTAACAATCGAGCGTCCACACAATTACTATCTGTTTAAGAAATAATTATCCGGGCTTACTACCATGATCATAAAAAGATCGGCAGAGCAATGCGGTCAAGCTGACTATGGCTGGTTGCAGGCGCGCTATACATTCTCTTTCGGCCATTACTTCGACCCGCAACTGCTGGGCTACGCCTCGCTGCGGGTGCTGAATCAGGAAGTGCTGGCGCCGGGCGCGTCGTTCCAACCGCGCACTTACCCGCGCGTCGATATCCTCAATATCATTCTTCAGGGCGAGGCGGAGTACCGCGACAGCCAGGGTCACCATATCCAGGCCCAAACGGGCGACGTGCTGCTGCTGGCGACGCAGCCCAACGTCAGCTACAGCGAACATAATACCAGCGCGAACCAACCGCTGACGCGTATGCAGCTGTGGCTGGACGCCTGCCCGACGCGGGAAAACTGCCCGCTGCAGCGGTTGAGGCTGAATAAAACCGCCCTAAGTTTACTGGCCTCGCCGGAGGGGGAGCAAAACAGCCTGCAACTGCGCCAGCAGGTGTGGGTCCATCACCTGGAACTACAGGAAAATGAGCGGCAGAGCATTAAACTGAACGGCAATCAGGCTTATCTCCAGTTGCTGCACGGCTCGGCGGCGGTGAGCGGCAACAGGCATGACGGCGACAGGCTGGGCTGCGGCGATGGCGCGTTTATCCGCCAGGAAAGCGGGTTGACCATTCAGGCCGAGACGCCGCTGCGCGCTTTGCTGATCGATCTGGTGGTTTAAGTTTTCGCTCTCCATCTTTAGCGGCCGGTGAACGTCACTGGTTCTGCCTTTTCTTGCAGCCGTGGTAAGATATCGGCCTGGTTCCTTTATGCGTCAGGGTGATATGGCAATGGATTCAACCAATCAGGACAAACTACTTGCCCAGGCTGAACAGATTTGTCAGCACCGCGGCGTACGTTTGACGCCGCAGCGGCTGGAAGTGTTACGCCTGATGGCGCAGCAGTCCGCTGCGATCAGCGCATACGATCTGCTCGATCTGCTGCGCCTATCCGAGCCGCAGGCCAAACCCCCGACGGTTTACCGCGCGTTGGATTTTCTGCTGGAGCAGGGATTTATTCATCGGGTGGAGTCAAACAACAGCTATGTGCTTTGCCACCATATCGAAGATCATAGCCACACCTCGGCGCTGTTTATCTGCGACCGCTGCGCTCAGGTTACCGAGCGTCAGACGGAAGGGGTGGAGGAAATACTGCGCGGTCTGGCGCAGCAGGCGGGCTTTACCCTGCGCCACAGCGTGATTGAGGCGCACGGACTTTGTGAAGGCTGCCAGGAAGTTGCGGCCTGTAAACAAACGGAGCATTGCGATCACGACCACAGCATTCCCATCAAGAAACGCTAGTTCCGGCAAAGGGTTGCAAGGGCCGATCGGTCCCGTCCGTCATTCACCGCGCCCTTGCTTATTCACTGGCTGTTTTTGATGCTTTTCTTAAAATCGCCGATAAACTCTTTTAGGGCCGGGTGGATTTTTTGAAACATCTCTTCTTTCCTGTTAAGCGTGACTACCTCGCCAAACAGTTTCATGCCGACTAAAAATGGATACAGCTGCTCTTCAGGCAGCGCTGTTTTGCCGTCGCATAAGGAAAGGATTTTGGTTAGATCGTCATGGGAGGTGAACGGAAATGAGACTTCATTATCAGGTTGTTCCGTATCTTTTACGGTAATGATATAGCGTTTTGACATAAGCTGGTTTTCCACTTGGCGCAGGTGTGATTATAAGGTTTATTCCCTGTGATACGATACTGGATCCGGCGGACCGAAATCGATCGTTTTTATCACCACCGCACGTTTCGTCCCGTTTCCAACCCAGCCATATCGCCCCGCAAGCGGAGCGATAATCGATAAGAAACGCCAGGGACTATCGCCTGTGTCAAAGACGTAAAATCAGCTCCAGTCGCCGTTGCGAATAACGCCGACCGCCAGCCCTTCAATAGAGAAATTCTGCTGCCGCAGATCGACGACAATAGGGGAAAACTCTTCGTTTTCAGCCAGAAGATGTACGGTATTACCTTGTTTTTTCAATCGCTTGACCGTGACTTCATCTTCAATCCGTGCCACAACCACCTGCCCGTTACGGACGTCCTGCGTTTTATGCACCGCCAGCAAATCACCATCCATAATACCGATATCTTTCATCGACATTCCGCTCACGCGCAGCAGGAAGTGGGCGCTTGGTTTGAACATGGACGGGTCGACCTGATAGTGGCACTCGATATGCTGCTGAGCCAGCAGCGGCTCACCCGCCGCGACGCGGCCAATCAGCGGAATGCCGGTCTCTTCTTCCATCAGCAGGCGAATACCGCGCGACGCGCCGGATACGATTTCAATGACGCCTTTGCGCGCCAATGCCTTTAAATGCTCCTCGGCGGCATTTGGCGACCGAAATCCCAGCTGCTGGGCAATTTCCGCACGCGTCGGCGGCATACCGGTATGCGCAAGATGATCGCGGATCAGGTCATAAACCTGCTGCTGTCTGGCTGTTAATGCTTTCATTCCGCCCCCTGGTTGTTTATACAGTTTTGCTGTGAGTATATACAGGTAAGGAATAATTGGGAACCGGTAAATCAGTAACTTCATGCCGTCCCGTACGTTAAATCGGTCGCTTTGCCGATTTTTCATCCCGTTTTTCAATCCTCAGAGCGGATTAATCGGTAAATCCGCTGCGGACGCCCCACCTTACCGTAAACAATTTCAGCTTCAATCATCTGCCTGGCGGCACAATACTCCAGATAACGCCGCGCGGTGGTCCGGCTCAATCCAAGCTGCAACGCAACGGTTTCCGCCGTATGGCGAGTTTGCTCACCATGAAACAACGATTGCACTTTATTCAGCGTCAGTTCATCAATGTTGGCAGGTAATTTTTCTTTTGGCTTCCCCCGGGCATAAGCATTGTACATATCATCGATTTGGCTCTGGCTAATGCCATTATGCTGGTTAAACATATCCAGCCGATGCCAAAAACGCTCCAGAGTCTGACTCAGACGCTCATAGGCAATAGGTTTGATGAGATAGTCAAACACCCCACAGCGAATAGCGTCGGCCACCGTATCCATATCACTGTCCGCCGTGATAAGCACAACACCGCCCGCAAAGTGATTCAGGGTCAGTTCATGCAACAGGCTTAGGCCTTGTCCATCGGGTAGAAAATTGTCCAGAAGTATCAAATCGGGGTTAAAACGGTCCACCATCGTCCGGGCCTGGCTCAAATTACCCGCCAGCCATATTTGCCCGCATTCACGATGCTGTCGGATAAACTCCACGTGCATTTCCGCCAATGGCGTTTCATCCTCCACGATTAATATATTTATCTTCGTCATGGGTATCCCTTCGTTTTCGGAATAAATATGGAAAAGAGCGTGCCGCAGGGCGTATTGTTTTCTAAAGTAATGACTCCGCCGCTACGGCCGACGTAGCTGGCAACCAGGTAAAGCCCAATGCCGTGTTCGCCAGCCTCTTCGGTTTTAGTACTCACCCCTTGTTTAAAGATTTTTTCTCTGAGTGAGTCGGGAACGCCGCATCCCTGATCGGCAACTTCGATGACGACATCCTGCCCTTCATCAGAAAAGAACAGTTCAATCGTATGATTACCTTGCGGATTTTTCAGACTGGCTTCAAAAGCGTTATCCAGCAGATTGCCCAATACGGCGGAGAATTCGGTGCTATCCATGCCCTGGGGGAGTTGGCGTAACCGGCTGCCGGGAACCAACGTCAGAATCAGTCCCAACTGTCTGGCCCGTAGGATTTTACCAAACAGCAAACCCGCGACCTGACGATCGTCAATGGCGCTGCGCAAGCTATCCACCAGAGTCTGCTGTGCCTGCGAAGCGCTGTTTACCATCAACAAAGCCCGATCATATTCTTTCATTTGCAACAGACCGCTCAGCGTGGACATCCAGTTGAGATGTTCATGGCGAACGGTACGTAAATTCTCGGCGTATTGCTTAATCTGGCTCAGCTGGGCATTCAACGTGGCAATCTCGTCTTTGGCTCGAAAGCTGACAATGGCGCCCAGTAACTCCTCCCCCGAACGGATCGCCGCCCGATTGGCAATAACATTCAGTCCATTAAAGGTGCATATTACGTCCTGGCGATTCTCCTCCAGATGGCGCGTAAAAAAATCGGCCGGCATCACCACCTGGCCGATGGGCTTACCCAACCATTGACGCCCCGGTGAATTCAGCCCCAGCATTTTGCGCGCATTGCGATTGATTGCCGTAATCAGTCCATCCGGATCAACGGCGATCATGCCTTCGATCATCGCACTGAACAGCGCTTCTTGCTGACGGATAACGCGAACGATCTGCTTCGGTTCCATTCCCATCATTTGGTGTCGTATATGTCTGGCGAACTGCCAGGAAAGAAGCAGTAATATCAGAAGGACAACCACAAAAGCGATCCCCATCGGCAACAGAAAGGTTCTCTGCCAGTGATCGATCTTACTGAGCAGATAACCGATGGAGACCACCCCGATCACTTCATCCTCGGCGTTAAAAATGGGGGTCTTGGCACGCATCGCCAATCCCATCGAACCTTTTCCGGTAATGAAATAGCTTTCACCCCGCTCCAGCGCGCCAGGTTTGGTCCATTGCATCGGCGCCCCGAGCTTTTGCGGATTGGGATGGTAAAGGCGGATGGAATATCGATCGCCGATAACCACATAATCGGAGTTGGAGTTGGAGCTGAACTTCCTGGCTATCGCTTCCAGCCGTTGGATATCGCGTTGCTCAACCGCCAGTATGACTTCGTCCATCGAAGCAATGATCTTGGCCTGATTCATAGCCATATCACCGACCTGCTGCGCCAGATAGCGCTCAAAATTTTTTGACAGAAATAGATCGAGGCTGACGACCAACGAAAGGGAAACCATCAGCAATAATATAAAAATGCGCAGAGGAAAAGCGATACCGTCAATAAACTGGAACTGAAGGATAGTAGATTTTGTACTCATGACTCCCCTTAATCCCATATTTTTATTAAATTTATTTCGTCATGTTTATTTTGTTAATAATGTAACGAAATTGTTTTTTCAACATACTCCGGCTCATAAATAACATCATACACATACTATCACTTAAACGAATTAAACAAATAATATTTACGAAAATATAAATAGATTAAGGAAATAAATAGCAATAAACCAAATAAAAAAAATTTAACCTATTTAAATTCAAGTTATTTTTGTGAATCATGTCAAGATAATACTTACCTATTCTATTTAGGATAAGTCCATAAATAACGGACGGGCACCAGAAGCGATTTTATTTTCATATATATCCGATGTCTCTATTTCAATGAGATAGCATAACCCATCGCGGCAATGCTATAGAAAGGTGTTGACCAATGGATAACAACATATTCTTTTCACGGGTAAAAATATCCGAAAGCAGGAAAATCGCGGAGATTATCAAATTCCTGCGCCAGAATGATCTGCATATGGACATAACCATTGACGATTTCATTACCGTGACCCGGAATGAGACGTTAATTGCCTGTGGTGGAATCTCCGACAATATCATCAAATGCGTGGCAATCAGTAAATCAGTACGTGGCGAAGGACTGGCGCTCAAACTGGCAACCGAATTAATTAACCTGGCCTATGAGCGTCATCACCGTCATTTATTCATATATACAAAACCACAAAATGAATCACTATTTAAACATTGCGGTTTTCATACCATTGTTGATGTTCCAGACACCGTAGTACTGATGGAAAATAGCGCTAATGGCCTAAAACGTTACGCCGCATCACTGACCGCACTGCGCCGGCCTGGTAAACGAATCGGCAGCATTATTATGAACGCCAATCCATTTACCAACGGGCACCTTTATCTTGTTCAGCAAGCCGTAAAACAATGTGACTGGCTGCATATCTTTTTGGTGAAAGAAAATACTTCACGTTTCCCTTATGAAGATCGTCTGCAACTGGTACGACGCAGCACTGCCGATATCGCGAATCTGACCGTACATCCGGGATCCGACTATCTGATTTCGCGGGCCACATTCCCTTGTTATTTCATTAAAGACAAAGGTGTCGCCGACCATTGCCACACCGAAATTGACCTCAAAATTTTTCGCCAATACCTGGCCCCCGCATTAGGCATCACCCACCGGTTTGTCGGCAGCGAACCATTTTGCCATGTGACGGCCAAGTATAACCAGGATATGCGTTACTGGCTGGCCACGACCTCACTGCCTTCCCCACCCATTGTAGTGATGGAAATCGAACGATTGTGCTACCACGGAACCCCGATTTCCGCATCCGGCGTTCGCAAGCTATTGGTGAAAAAAGATATCAAAGCGATCGCGCCGTTAGTGCCTCGTGCGACCCGCGACTATTTGCAACGCATGCTCGCAGCCAACGCCGCCGCCGCGTCCTCCTCAAAAAAAACCGTATTGGAATCAGGTGAAAAATGAAAATTACCCGCGCAGCCGTCGCCGGCACTCTCGAATCGAGCGACGTGATGATACATATCGCCCCATCTGAAACGCCAGGCGTCGATCTGCAAATCAGCAGCAGCGTTGAAAAACAGTTTGGCGACGCCATTCGCACCACCGTGCTGGACGTGTTCTCTCAGCACAACATCAGCAACGTTCAGATCGTCGTGGATGACAAAGGCGCGCTGGACTGCATTCTGCGAGCACGTATGGAAACGCTGTTACTACGGGCAAGCGGCCTTTCACATTTACCCTGGGAGAACAGAGATGACGCCTGAAAGAAAAAATCGGATCCGTCGCAGCATGCTTTTTGTTCCCGGAGCCAATGCCGCAATGGTCAGCAATGCGTTTATCTACCGTGCCGATTCGCTGATGTTCGACCTGGAGGATTCCGTCGTTCTTCGTGAAAAAGACGCGGCCCGTCGTTTAATTTATCACGCGTTACAGCACCCGTTGTATCAGGAAGTAGAAACCATCGTACGGGTGAATCCCCTGAATTCCGCCTACGGTCTGGACGATCTGGAAGCCGTAGTACGAGGCGGCGCCGATATTATCCGCCTGCCAAAAACCGATACTGAACAGGACGTTTGGGATATTGAACATGAAATCACGCGGATTGAAAAAGCATGCGGCCGTGAAGCCGGCGATACAGGCCTGCTCGCCGCCATCGAATCGGCCGAAGGCATCACCCACTGCGCCGCCATTGCGCTGTCCTCGCCCCGGCTGATCGGTATCGCTCTCGGGGCCGAAGATTATGTCCGTAACTTACGAACCGAACGTTCCCCACAAGGCATGGAGTTGCTGTTCGCCCGCTGTTCCATTCTTCAGGCCGCCCGCGCCGCGGGGATCCAGGCTTTTGACACCGTGTATTCCGATGCCAATAACGATGAGGGTTTTCTTCAGGAAGCCGCGTTGATTAAGCAACTCGGTTTTGACGGTAAATCGCTGATCAATCCGCGCCAGATAGAGCTACTGCATAACCTCTATTCACCAACCCGGAAAGAGGTCGAACACGCGCAACGCGTCATTACAGCCGCTGAAGCCTCGGCACGCGAAGGGCGCGGCGTCGTGTCGCTGGACGGGAAAATGGTAGACAGCCCGGTCATCGAACGCGCCCGTCTGGTCCTTTCACGCGCCGCACTCTCCGGCATCCAGGAAGAATAAGGTAAAACAATGATGACTCAGCAACAGAATTCCCTGCGGCAACAGCATGTTGTCGCCTTTGGCTCTCAATCCGACCAACCACTGAAAACCTTTCAGGAGGATGACAAAAACGCATATCGGGCGCAAAGGCGCCATGATAGAAAATTGTGCGACCAATTGGATGACGCCATTCGGCGTTCCGGCTTACGTGATGGTATGACCGTCTCATTTCATCACGCGTTTCGCGGCGGTGATCTGACACTCAATCAGGTGATGTCCGGCCTCGCGCAAATGGGGTTCAAAAACCTCACGCTGGCCTCCAGTTCGCTGAATGATTGCCATGCGCCGTTAATTGAACATATCCGCAACGGCGTAGTGAGCAAAATCTATACCTCCGGCCTGCGTGGGGCGCTGGCGGAGCAGATCTCCCGCGGGCTGCTGGCCGAACCGGTGCAGATTCATTCCCACGGCGGGCGGGTGCATTTAATCAATAGCGGCGAATTGCACATCGACGTCGCGTTCCTTGGCGTTCCCGCCTGTGACTGCGAGGGAAATGCCAACGGCTACACGGGCAGAGCCTGCTGCGGCTCGCTCGGTTATGCCCAGGCCGATGCGGAAAACGCCGACTGCGTGATACTGCTCACCGAACAGATTCTGCCCTACCCCCATAACCCGGCGAGCATTATGCAGGATCAGGTTGATCTGATCGTACAAATCGACCAGGTCGGGGATCCCGACAAGATCGGCGCGGATGCAACCAGAATGACCTCCAATCCCCGCGAGCTACTCATTGCTCGCTCGGCGGCCGACGTGATCGTCAACTCGGGCTATTTCAACGCCGGATTTTCACTACAAACCGGTACCGGCGGCGCGTCACTGGCCGTTACCCGTTTTCTGGAAGATAAAATGCGTCGCCGCAATGTTCACGCCGGTTTCGCGCTGGGCGGCATTACCTCCACAATCGTTGATCTGCATGAGAAAGGATTGATTAAAAAACTTCTTGATGTGCAGAGTTTTGATCGCTTTGCCGCCGAATCATTGGCGCATAACCCCAATCATATCGAGATCAGCGTCAACCAGTACGCCAACTGGGGTTCCAAGGGCGCGGCTGTGGATCGGCTCGATATTGTGGTGCTCAGCGCTCTGGAGGTGGATACCCAGTTTAACGTCAACGTATTGACCGGCTCTGACGGCGTACTGCGCGGCGCATCCGGCGGTCATTGCGATACCGCGGTCGCCGCAGCCTTATCGATCATTGTCGCACCGCT
This sequence comes from Brenneria tiliae, assembly GCF_023347575.1. Classification (NCBI taxonomy): domain Bacteria; kingdom Pseudomonadati; phylum Pseudomonadota; class Gammaproteobacteria; order Enterobacterales; family Pectobacteriaceae; genus Brenneria; species Brenneria tiliae. The sequence continues at coordinate 272,752 of NZ_JAKPCB010000098.1, forward strand.
GGTACGCGGCCGTATCCCTACGCTGGTTAATCAGGTTCTCACCTGCGTCACGCCGGGATCCAGTATCGATATCCTGGTTACCGATCATGGTATCGCCGTCAATCCGGCGCGTCCGGAACTTGCCGAGCGACTCATCCAGGCTGGGTTAAACGTCGTCTCCATCGACTGGCTGCATCAGCGCGCCCGCCTGCTGACCGGTCAACCTCAACCGATCGACTTTACCGACAAGATTATCGCCGTTGTGCGCTATCGCGATGGCTCAGCGATCGATGTGGTTCATCAGGTAAGGGAATAAACGATGACGCCAATCGCCCCCCATTTGGCCGCCAACCCTATCGTTTCCGTGACGGGGCTGCTACCCAGCCGTGAATTCAGGCAGGCCCGCCAGGCGTTGCGCACGTGAACAGGCGCAATCCCTTCCCGAACTCATCACCCGAATGGAGCCATTGCCCTATGCCGCCCATGACATCCAGTACCGCTGATATCGCCTCGATACTGCGGGTGGAACCTTACAGCGTTCTCGCTTGGCGCGCGATGCTGACGGAAGTAAACCTGACGCCCAAACCCGGACTGGTCGATCGCCACAACTGCGGGGCTCACAAGGATATGTCGCTGCTCGATTTTCATCGCAGCGCGTTCGCGATTCGCCAGTGGCTCCCCTATTTTCTGGAATTCGGTTTCTGCAGCGCTTCACTTCCGCCAACGCATGTTCTATCCGGTATTCGTCCTCTGGGAATGGCCTGCGAAGTACAGATGCTGCGCGCTACCGCCGGGGTAAATACTCACAAAGGCACTGTTTTCATACTCGGCCTGCTGTTTACGGCGCTGGGGAGGCTATTACATCAGCAACAGCCGATAACGCCGGAGCGGCTATGCCGGACCGTCGCCTCATTTTGTTCGGGGTTGGTGGCGCGTGAGCTGGAAACCCGCAATTTACCGCAAACGGCAGGAGAACGGCTGTTCCGGCAACTGAGGTTAACCGGCGCGCGCGGCGCGGCCGAAGCGGGCTACCCGCTCATTATCCGACTGGCGCTGCCCCACTACCGGCTCCGTCTGCAACAGGGAACCGATCCCGAGTTGGCGCTGCTCGATACCCTGATATTGCTTATCGCCCACAATGACGACACCAATATCGCCTCACGCGGCGGGCAATCCTCACTGCGGTGGATACAGCAACAGGCCGCCGCGATTCACTCCCAAGGCGGTATCCGCCAGCATTCCGATCTCAAGAAAATCCATCAATTCGACATTGCATGCATCCAACGCAACCTCAGTCCCGGCGGCAGCGCCGACCTGCTGATCGCAACCTGGTTTCTGGCGCAACTCACCACGCCAGCAAACCTATTCCTCTAAAGGAACTTTATTATGGATATGCCAAAAAAGCGGTTGTATAAAATAGCGGCCGTAGTCATTTTTCCGCTCATAACACTGTGTTTCCCCTATCCGGAAGGGCTCACCGAGCTATCCTGGATTCTGGCCGGCATTTACCTGGGAGCCATTGCCGGCCTGGTGCTAAAACCCTTTCCTGAACCGGTCATTCTGCTGATTGCCATCGCCGCGTCCATGGTGGTGGTCGATAACCTGGGCGGCGATACGGTCAAAATGTCAGCGGTACTGAGCGGCTACGCTTCCGGCACCACCTGGCTGGTTTTTTCGGCCTTCACGCTCAGCGCCGCCTTTGTCATCACCGGGTTGGGCAAGCGTATCGCCTATCTATTGATTGGCAAAATAGGTAATACCTCACTGGGATTGGGCTATGTCACCGTTTTTCTCGATCTGATTCTGTCACCGGCCACGCCGTCAAACACCGCCCGCGCCGGAGGTATTGTCCTGCCAATCATCAACAGCGTTGCGGTCGCTCTGGGATCGGAGCCGGAGACATCGCCGCGCCGTATCGGCCACTACCTGATGATGAATGTCTATATGGTGACCAAGACCACCAGCTACCTGTTCTTTACCGCCATGGCGGCCAATATTCTCGCCCTCCAGCTGGTGCAGGATATTATGCATATCCAACTGAGCTGGGGGGGCTGGGCACTGGCATCGCTGGTGCCGGGAATGACCATGCTGTTACTGATCCCTTTCATTATCTATAAAATGTATCCCCCTGAATTGAAAAAAATCGATAACAAACCCATTGCCGCAGCAGGGCTACAGGAACTCGGCCCGATGAAGCTATCCGAGAAAATGTTGCTGTCATTGTTTGTATTCGCGCTGCTGGGATGGATTTTTGGCGGGCATTTTGGTCTGAGCGCCGCGACGGTCGCCATCATCGTCATGGGGCTGATGCTGCTTCTGGGGATTGTCACCTGGGATGACGTCATCAAAAACAAAGGCGGCTGGAATACGTTAATCTGGTTTGGCGGCATTATCAGCCTCAGTTCTTTACTGTCTAAAACCGGCTTCTTCGCCTGGCTTGCCGCCGTGTTGCAAAACAGCCTGTCTTTTGGCGATCATGGCAATATCGCGCTACTGGTAATCATTTTCCTCAGTATCATCGTGCGTTATTTCTTCGCTTCCGGCAGTGCTTATGTGGTTGCCATGGTCCCCGTGTTCGCCATGCTGGCGAACGTCTCCGGCGCGCCAATCATGCTCACCGCACTGGCGCTGCTATTCGCAAACTCCTACGGCGGCTGCGTCACCCACTATGGCGGGGCGGCAGGCCCGGTGATTTTCGGCCTGGGATACAACGACGTCAAATCCTGGTGGCTTGTCGGGCTGGTCATCACACTGCTGACCTATCTGGTGCAGATGACGCTTGGCATCTGGTGGTGGAGCCAGCTCATCGACATGAATTGGTTATGACGGCTCGCCTGCGGGAATAACGAATCCATTGCATGGCGGGAAAGGCCGCCCGCCATCGCTACAATGAAACCGCAATCAAACATAATGCTCAAACAGAATGCTGCCCCACACCACCGCGGCCAGCAGAATGGCGACCAGCACCGCGGCCGAGCCCATGTCCTTTGCCCGGCCGGATAGCTCGTGGTGCTCAAGGCCGATACGATCGACCACCGCCTCAATCGCGCTGTTGACCAGCTCAAATAGCACGATCAATACCACCGAGCCGATAAGCAGCAGTTTTTCAACCAGGGTGACCGGCAGCAGACAGGCGACGATCGTCCCGACAATCGTCAGCCAGGTTTCCTGACGGAACGCCGCCTCATGTCGCCATGCCTGCTTCAATCCCTGCAGGGAATAGCCGGTCGCCTTGACTATCCGGGTTATCCCCGTTGCCTTATTCATTCTTTCTCCAATTATTTATCGACAATCGGTGGCATTTTAACGCACAGCCGTTGTCTCATCACAACAGATCTCCAGCGCAGTTTCTGGTATCCTTGCGACGCATTGCTAACAAGAGGCTTCAAGTTGTTATGTCAGGTTGGCGTAAAATTTACTATAACTTACTGAATTTCCCACTCAAACTGTTAGTGAAAAGTAAGGTCATACCCACAGATCCCGTGGCTGAATTGGGGTTGGATCCCTCGCGCCCGGTTCTCTATGTATTGCCTTATAATTCGCAGGCGGATTTACTGACGCTAAGGGCAAAATGTCAGGCGTTAGGTCTGCCGGATCCGCTACAACCGGTGGATATCGGCGGCGTGCGGCTGCCCAGTCATGTTTTCATTAATGACGGACCGCGGGTTTTTCGCTACTACGTTCCGAAACAGAAATCGGTAAAACTGTTTCACGACTATCTGGACCTGCACCAGGGCAATCCCGAACTGGACGTACAGATGGTGCCGGTATCGGTGATGTTCGGCCGTTCTCCCGGCCGCGAAGGGCAGAGTCCGGCGACGCCGCATTTGCGGCTGCTTAACGGCATTGAGAAATTCTTCGCCGTACTGTGGCTGGGGCGGGACAGTTTTGTCCGTTTCTCCAGTCCGGTGTCGTTGCGCTATATGGCGACCGAGCACGGCACGGATAAAACCATCGCCCACAAGCTCGCCCGCGTCGCCCGCATGCACTTCTCACGCCAGCGTCTGGCCGCGGTGGGTCCGCGCCTTCCGGTGCGTCAGGAGCTGTTTAATAAACTGCTTAACTCCAAAGCGATCAAAAAAGCCATTGACGACGAGGCGCGCAGCAAGAAGCTCTCCCATGAGCGGGCGCAGCAAAACGCCATTGCCCTGATGGAAGAGATCGCCGCCGACTTTTCCTATGAAGCCGTGCGCTTATCGGATCGCGTATTAAGCTGGACCTGGAACCGCCTCTATCAGGGCATTAACGTCCATAACGCCGAACGCGTGCGCCAGCTGGCGCAGGACGGGCATGAAATCGTTTATGTGCCCTGCCACCGCAGCCATATGGACTATCTGCTGCTTTCCTACGTGCTCTATCATCAGGGGCTGGTTCCGCCGCACATCGCCGCGGGGATCAATCTCAATTTCTGGCCTGCCGGTCCGATTTTCCGCAAGCTGGGGGCCTTCTTTATTCGCCGCACGTTCAAAGGCAATAAGCTGTACTCCACCATTTTCCGCGAATATCTGGGCGAGCTATTTGCCCGCGGCTACTCCGTCGAATATTTCGTCGAAGGCGGACGCTCGCGCACCGGACGGCTGCTGGAACCGAAAACCGGTACGCTGGCCATGACCATCCAGGCCATGCTGCGCGGCGGTACGCGCCCCATTACGCTGGTGCCCATTTATGTGGGCTATGAGCATGTTATGGAAGTCGGCACCTATGCGAAGGAGCTGCGCGGCGCGACGAAAGAGAAGGAAGGCTTTATCCAGATGGTGCGCGGCCTGCGTAAGCTGCGTAACCTCGGACAGGGCTATGTGAACTTCGGCGATCCGCTGCCGCTGACCGCCTATCTGAACCAGCACGTGCCGCAGTGGCGCGATGCCATCGACCCGATTGAAGCGCAGCGCCCAAGCTGGCTATCGCCGACGGTGCAGGATATCGCGATGGATATCATGGTGCGCATCAACAACGCCGCCGCCGCCAACGCCATGAACCTCTGTTCAACGGCGCTACTGGCGTCTCGCCAGCGCTCCCTTACCCGCGAGCAAATGCACGAACAGCTGGACTGCTATCTGCAACTGCTGCGCAACGTTCCTTACCATAAAGACATCACCGTACCTAAAAAGACGCCGGATGCCTTGCTGGAACACGCGTTGAGCATGGATAAATTTGAAGTCGAGAAAGACAATATCGGCGACATCATTATTCTGCCGCGGGAACAGGCGGTGCTGATGACCTATTACCGCAATAATATTCAGCACCTGCTGATCCTGCCTTCGCTTATCGCCAGTATGGCGATCCACCATCGCCGCATTACCCCGAGCGAACTGATCCGCCAGATTACGCTGATTTATCCTCTGCTTCAGGCGGAGCTGTTCCTGCATTACAGCCAGGAAGCGCTGCCGGAAGTGTTGTCCGCACTGACGGCGGAACTGACGCGGCAACAGCTGCTGAGCGCCAAAGAGGATGAGCTGCTTATCAACCCGGCGCGCATCCGTACGCTACAGCTGTTAGCGGCCGGGGTGCGCGAAACCTTGCAGCGCTATGCCATTACGCTGTCATTGCTGGGAGCCAATCCGGGCATCAATCGCGGAGCGCTGGAAAAAGAGAGCCGCAATATGGCGCAGCGGCTGTCGGTTCTGCACGGCATCAACGCGCCTGAGTTCTTCGACAAAGCGGTGTTTTCCACCCTGGTCGCCACCCTGCGCAGCGAAGGCTACATCACGGATAGCAGCGAGGCGGCTCAGCGGGATATTCTGGAGATCTACAATATCCTGGGCGACTTAATCACCCCGGAAGTCAGATTGACCATCGAGAGCGCCAGTTCGCCGGCGCTGGCGCTGGCCGACAGCGAAAAGCCGACAAGCGAAGAGCGTTCTCCCGCCGCGTAATGCCTAAAAAGAAAGGCGGCGGGAACGCCGCCTTTCAGATTGCTGACGAACCCCACATTTTCCGTGGGGTTCTTGTTTTATAAGCGACCGTAGGTCGCGAGCGCGATATTTTTTGCCTTCAGCCCATGACCACGTTTAGTGTCATCATCCGCTTCTTATTG